>NZ_BAABIK010000007.1:0-211621 GCF_039542725.1 Streptomonospora halophila
TTCTGGTCGCTGGCGGTGGAGGAGCAGTTCTACCTGCTGTGGCCGCTGCTGTTCGCGGTGTGGGCGGCGCTGGGGGCGCGGTGGTTCCGGCTGCGGGTGGTGGGCGCGGCCATGGGGGCGGTTCTGGCGGTGTCGCTGGTGTGGTCGGTGGTGGTGACGTTCGCGGACCCGGCGTCGGCCTACTTCCTGCCGCAGGCGCGCGTGTGGGAGCTGGCGGCCGGGGGTGTGCTGGCGCTTCGGGCGGGGTCGGGCCCGGGGGAGTGGCCGGCGGGGCTGCGGTGGTGTCTGGGCTGGGCGGGTCTGGGCGCGATCGGGTGGGCTGCCCTGTCCTACAGCGATCAGACGCCGTTTCCGGGGGTGGCGGCGGTGGTGCCGGTGGCCGGTGCGCTGGCGGTGATCGCGGCGGGCGAGAACGGGGGCCGGTGGTCGTCGTTCGGGGTGCTCTCCAGCGCGCCGGCGGTGTGGGGCGGCGGTGTGTCCTATGCGCTGTATCTGTGGCATTGGCCGGTGGTGGTGTTCGCGCCGGCGGTGGCAGCGGACGGGGTGCAGTCGCCGGTGGGGGCGGCGGTGGCGGCGGCGGTCTCGGTGGCGCTGGCGTGGGTGACGAAGGCGGCGGTGGAGGATCCGGTCCAGCGGTGGGGGCGGCTGCGGTCGGGCCGCGGGGCGGGGGTGTTCGCCGTGGTGGCGGCGCTGGTGGTGGTGTCGGTGGGCGGGGGGTTGTTCTGGCGGCATGAGTGGCTGCGCACCGTCCCGTTCGACCCCGCCGTCCACGTCGGCCCGCGGGCCCTGGGTACCTCCGAGCCCGCGGCGTCCTCGGGCGCACCCGTCTACCCCTCGCCCGTGGCTGCCGGGGACGACCTGCCCGAGGTCTACCGCGACGACTGCCAGGCCGCCAAGGACGAGACCACGCTGGCACCCTGCGTCTACGGCCCCGGCGACGCCGACACCGCGGTCGCCGTCGTCGGCGACTCCCACGCCACCCACTGGGTGCCGGCGCTGCGCAGCATCGCCCGGGAGCGCGACTGGCGGGTGCACGTCTACACCAAGGCCTCCTGCGGGTTCACCTCGGCGCGTCTGGAGCTGCCCGGCGCCGACCGCGCCTACAGCGAGTGCGAGCGCTACAACCGGGCCGTCCTCGACGAGCTGACCGGCGACCTGCGCCCCGACCTCGTCTTCACCAGCTCCAGCGCGCTGGCCACCAAGGACGGCGCCTCCTCCGAGGCCCGGGACCGCGCCGGGATCGCCGCGGGCATGATCCGGCTCTGGGAGCCGCTGGACGAGGCCGGCATCGACATCGTGGTTATCCGCGACACCCCCGCGACCCGGCCCCGCCCGTCCGAGTGCGTCTCCCGGTACCCGACGGAGCCGGAGCGGTGCGGGCGCGCCCGTGACGAGGCCTTCGCGGCCGAGGACCCCCAGCTCATCGCCGCCCGCGAGACCGAAGCCCGCGTCACCGTCGCCGACCTCAGCGACGCGTTCTGCACCGGCGGCATCTGCCCTCCGGTGATCGGCAACGTGCTGGTCTACCGCGACAGCCACCACATCACCGCCACCTACTCCCGGCTGCTGGCACCCGATCTGGAGTCCGCGGCGCAGCAGGCCATCGGCGACCGCTGAGGCGCCCCTCCACGGCGGTACGTGCGCCGCAGCCCGGTGCCCGCCGGTCGCGCCGCCGGATCTGAGTACCGGTACTCGGGCGCCGCCGCCCGGCCGCGGCCAGCATGGGGCACATGAGCACTACACCGGTACGCCCCAGCACGACCTCGGCGTTCTACCTGCAGTCCGCACTGTCCTTCGGCGTCTCGGCCGTCGCCGTGGGCACGGGCATCGTCTTCCTGCCCGTCGACGCGTGGATGCGCGCGTTCCTCGCGCTCGGCGTGCTCTACGTCATCACCTCGGCCTTCACCCTGGCCAAGTGCGTACGCGACCGCCAGGAGGAGACAACCGTCTCCGGGCGGGTGGACCAGGCCCGCCTGGACAAGCTGCTCGCCGAGCACGACCCGTTCAAGACCGACGTCCACTGAAGCCGCGGGCCCGCGCTCTCACTCCTCGAACAGCAGCGCCGCCACCTGCGCCGATCGCCACGTGCCGCGGGCACCGGGACGGGAGGCCAGGTAGGCGGCGCTGCGGCGGGCGCTCCAGCCGTGGCCGCCCCGCAGCCCCGAACCGATCACCCCGAGATAGGACGCGGCGGGCGCCGCCGGCTCCACCGCCGCACTCGGCCAGTGGGCGGTGAAGGTCAGCACCGGGTGGCCGTCGACGTCGCCGCAGTGCACTAGCGTCTCGTAGCGCCCCGCGCCCAGCCGCAGCCTGCCGCGCTCGGGCACGCGCGCCAGGTCCGGGTCGCCGTCGGGGGAGCGGTACATCTCCTGCGCGGCGATGTCGCCGAACTGCCCGGACGTGACCAGGTAGGTGCGGGCCGGGGCCGCGCCGGGCAGGTCGGGGTCGTACAGCGCCAGGCCGCCGCCCCACATCCGCGAGGCCAGCGCGAAGTACACGCCGCCGGGCAGCCACACGGCGCACCGTGCGCGCGGCGGCGCGGTGTCGCGGCAGCCGGGGTTGGCGCGGCTGCCGCCGGGCGGGACCCCGCCGGCGAGGTAGCAGGAGAACCGCTCCAGGGACATGTTCGCGCCATAGCTGGCATACCAGACCAGCTCCGGGGATCGCGGCACCGCCGGCCTCCTGCCCGCACGTCCAAGCGACCGGCGTCGCCGGCCGCCCCTCCGCCGGCGCCGGATCAGGTCTGGGCGGGTGCCGGCGCGGGTTCGGGCGCGGCCCGGAGGTCGCGCTCGTAGCATACGCTCTGCGCGCAGGCCGCATACGGTCCGTAGCGCGGGATCCTGCGGTATCCGCAGCGCTCGTAGAGCCGCATCGCCTCCGGCTGCTCCACCCCGGTCTCCAGCCGCATCCAAACCGCACCGCGCTCGCGGCCGGCGTCCTCGAGCGCGTGCAGCAGCGCCGCGCCGATCCGGCGGCCCCGCCAGGCGGGCACCACGTACATCCGCTTCAGCTCGAAGGTGTCCTCGTTGAGGCGCCGCAGCCCGCCGCAGCCCACCACCTCGCCGCCGGAGGACTCGGTGGCCGCCAGGAACACCGCGGTGTTCGCGGCCGAGGGCTTCTCACCCTGCTCGAGGTCGCCGCCGTAGCGTCGGACCGTCTCGGCCTCCTGGTCGCGGCGCAGCCGGACGCCGACGGGGTCGTTCCAGGCCATCTCGCCGATCTCGATGTGCACGATGGACCAGGATAGCCGCGCCGGCGCGGGCCGGCCTCACCGGTCGTCGGCGCCCAGCCGGTAGAGGACGTGCCGTTTCAGCGGATGGCCTTCCGGCAGAGCCGGATGGTCGAAGTCGTCGGCGGAGGAGTGGCGCATGCCCAGCCGCCGCATCACCGCGCGCGAGCGGACGTTGGCGGGGACGGTGAAGGAGACGATCTCGCCCAGTCCGCACTCGTCGAACCCGAACGCCACGGCGGCCCTGGCAGCCTCGGTGGCATAGCCGCGGCCCCAGGCGTGGCGTGCCAGCCGCCAGCCCACCTCCACGGCCGGGGTGAAGTGCGCGGGAAAGACGGTCTGCTGCAGTCCGGTGAAGCCGACGAACTCGCCGGTGGCGGCGACCTCGACCGCCCACAGGCCGAAGCCGTGCTCGGCCAGGTGCGCCTCGATGCGGTCGACCCCGGTGTCGGACTCGCGGCGCGTCCGCAGCCGCGGAAAGTGCTCCATGACCGCGGGGTCGGCGTTGAGCCGGGCGAAGGGCTCCCGGTCGGCGGCCCGCCAGCCGCGCAGCAGCAGACGGGGAGTGCGCAGCCGCACGTCGTCGTCCATGGCGCCAGGGTATCGGCGCCCGCCCGGGCCGCGGCGCCTGCGCACGCGGGGTCCGGGCGGGCCGCAAGCTCAGGCGTTGGGCGGCAGGCCGGTGCCCGCGCCCCGGCGGCGGGGGCGCACCGGGTCCGGCCGGAGCGGGGGCGCCCCCGCCGCCTCGGCGCCCTGCACCCGAAAGCCCGCGTCGCGCACCATCTGCAGGTCCTCGGCGCCGGGCCCGCCCTCGCTGGTCAGGTAGTCGCCCAGGAAGACCGAGTTGGCCAGGTGCAGCGCGAGCGGCTGGAGGCCGCGCAAATGGATCTCGCGCCCGCCGGCCAGGCGCACCTCGGAGTCGGGGAAGACCAGCCTGGCGGCGGCGAGGATGCGCAGGCAGCGCTGCGGGGTCAGCTCCCAGCGCCCGGCCAGGGGCGTGCCGTCGAAGGGGATGAGGAAGTTGACGGGCACGGAGTCGGGGTCGAGTCCGCGCAGGTCCCCGAGGACGTCGACGAGGTCCTCGTCGCTTTCGCCCATGCCCGCGATCAGCCCGGAGCAGGGGGAGAGGCCCGCGTGCCGGGCCTGCCGCACGGTGTCGACGCGGTCGGCGAAGCCGTGCGTGGAGCAGATGTCGGCGTAGCGCTCACCGGAGGTGTTGAGGTTGTGGTTGTAGGCGTCGACGCCGGCCTCGCGCAGCCGCTCGGCCTGGCCGGGCGAGAGCAGCCCGAGGCAGGCGCACACCTCGACCCCGGGGTTGTCCTCTTTGATGCGGGCGACGGCGGGGGCCAGGCGGGCGACGTCGCGGTCGGTGGGGCCGCGGCCGCTGGCCACCAGGCAGACCCGCGCCGCGCCGCCCGCGACGCCGCAGGCGGCGGCGTCGCGGGTCTGCTCGGCGCTCAGCCAGGTGTAGGTGACGATGTCGGCGGTGGAGCCCAGCCGCTGGGAGCAGTAGGCGCAGTCCTCGGGGCACAGCCCGCTTTTGAGGTTGACCAGGTAGTTGAGCTTGACGCGGTCGCCGAAGAACCGGCGGCGCACCCGGCCGACGGCTGCGACCAGCTCCAGCAGTCCCTCGTCGGGCCAGGACAGGACGCTGAGCAGGTCCGCGCGGGAGGGGCGTTCGCGGCGCAGGGCCGCCTGGGCGAGTCCGGCCGCGGCGGGCCGGTGTTCGGGTCGGGCCATGGACACGATCCTGGGCCGCCGGGGTCCCGCGGGCCATCGGGCGAACCGGCCAAAGTTCGGGCGCCGGAGTTTGTGCGGGTCGCCCTCGCACCCCTCCAGCCTCGCCCCCGGGCACCCGCGTGCGGGCGGGGCGGCACGCGCCCGCTCCGCGGATCGTCGAGCCCGCGCCGCACCGCCGGGTTCCGACCGTCCCGGCGGCGGCCACCGTTCCGGTCGGAGGTAAGGCCCGGTCTCAGTGACTGTTGGGTATGCGGGTGATTACGCGGATCGGGTGGCAGGGCGATTGCTCCAGCGTGCGCTCTGACCAGCCAGCCGTGTCGCCATCAGGCGGATCATCGCGATCTTGACCATGGTCTCGGAGTTGCCGGTCAGACGCTCGTAATCACGGGCCAAACGCCGGTTGCGCACCAGCCAGCCGAAAGTCCGCTCGACCACCCACCTGCGCGGCAGCACCTGGAAGCCCTTGGCGCCCTCGGGGCGCCGCACGATCTCGACCGTGAGCCGCAACGTCTCATAGGCCCAGGCCAGCAGCCGGTTGTCGACCTGGTTGGCATAGCCGGCATCGGCCCAGATCAGGCCGATGGAGGGGAAGGCCGCGGCCAGGCGCTCCAGCACGCGGCGCCCGCCGGGCCGGTCCTGGACCGAGGCCGAGGTCACCGCGACCACGAGGACCAGCCCGAGGGTGTCGGTGATCAGGTGGCGCTTGCGGCCGGTGGTCCTCTTGCCCGCGTCGAACCCGCGTTCGGCACCGCCTTCGCTGGACTTGATCGACTGGGCGTCCAGGATGGCGGCCGAAGGGTCGCAGGCGCGGCCCTCGGCGATGCGCACCAGCTCACGCAGCCGGTCGTGGAGGCGGTCCCAGGTGCCGTCGGCCTTCCAGGTGCGGTACCAGCGGTAGGCGGCGTCCCAGGGCAGCAGGTCGCGGGGGATCATCCGCCACTGGCAGCCCGAGCGCAGCACGAACAGGATGGCGTCGAGCACCAGCCGGTCGCCGTAGGTGCGGGGCGCCCCGCCTTTGGCCTGGTCGCGGACGGGCATGAGGGGTTCGATCACCGCCCAGGCGGCGTCGGAGAGGTCGGAGGGGTAGCATCGGGCACCAGCGGCCCCGGAATCGTTGCATTGGCACACACCACGCGATCATTCCGGGGCTGCGTCATGTTCGGGCATCCGGCATGACTGGTCACCCAACGCCGCTACCCGCATACCCAACAGTCACTCAGGCGCGGCGCCCGGTCAGGGCCAACAGGCGGCTCTGGGGGCCGGCGTCGTCGCCGACCGGCACCTCCGGTGCGAACAGGGCGCCCGCGCCCGGGCTCCGCCCGCCCAACCAGTCCAGCAGCGCCTCGACCAGGCCGGGGTCGAGCTTCTCGTCGTCGCCGATGGCGCGGGCCAGGTCCCAGGCGTGCACGCCCAGGTCGAAGGTCATCTGCCAGAGGTAGCGCTCGCCCTCGGCGTCGCCGAAGGACAGGTGCACGGTCCGCTCCAGGGCGCCCGGCTGCAGCCAGGCCGACCGCGACTCGCGGGAGGCGACCTCCCAGGTGGCCACGGGCTCCTCGCCGAGCACGTCGCCCTCGTAGCGGTCGCCGGCCTCCTCGATGCGGCCGCCGGCGAGCAGGAACGGCACCCACAGCTGCTCGCCGGTGAGGTGGTTGAGCAGGTCGTGCACGTCCCAGTCGGCGCACGGAGTGGGGTCGGCCCACTGCGTCACCCGGATGGCGCGGACCCTGCGGTCGAACTCCGCCATGGCCCGGCCGTGCAACTCCAGCAGGTCGGTCATCGTGCTTTCCCCCTCGGACTGTGGCATGGGCGATGCGTGTCCCTACCCGGCGCACCGGGAGGGCAATCGGGCGTCCGCCCGGCGGCGGCCCGGGCGGAGCAAGGCTCAGGCGACCAGGTCCCAGCCCTCGCCGCGCAGCTCGGCGGCGATGCGCGCCATCACTCCCTGCAGGGCGGCCGGCGTGGGCACGACCCCTTCGGCGAGCAGCAGGTCGCGGGAGTAGGCCTCGCGCTCGGCGGCGCCGACCTCGGAGCGCGGGCAGACGCGCGCGGTGCCCTCGGCCGACACGGCGATGACCGCATCGGTCGTGGCGTGCATCAGGGCCACCAGGTGGCCGAAGAGCGTGGAGGGAGCGTGCATTGGTCCTTCCGGGGTCGCAGGGCGTCGCGGCCAGTGTCTCAGCCCACGGGCGAATCGCGGGTATCGGAGAGTACGCAAGTCGTATTCTTCATCGACCGAATTGGAGAACCGCAGGACACGGGGCCGACTCCGGCGCCCGAGGCAAACAGCCCCGACGCGCGCCGCCCGACGGGGGCCGCGGGTACGGGCGTGCGGCGGCCCCGGCCCCGCGGCCCCACCGGCCCGCCCGCGGGCCGCGGGGCCGCGAACCGTAGCCTGGAACGCACCGCCGCCGAGCCACGGGAGCCGCATGCGCCTACTGCTCGTGGACAACCACGACTCCTACACCTTCAACCTGTTCCAGCTGATCGCACGGGCCGCGGGTGGCGAACCCGACGTGTGGGCCAACGACGACGCGCGCCTGCGTGACGCGGGCCCCGGCGGACTGGCGGGCTACGACGCCGCGGTGGTCTCGCCCGGCCCCGGCCGCCCTGCGCGCCCCCGCGACGTGGGCCTGCTCGGCGCCGCGCTGAACCGCGCACCCGAGGTCCCCGTGCTCGGCGTGTGCCTGGGGCACCAGGCGCTCGTGCACCTGGCCGGCGGAGAGATCGCGGCCGCCCCCGTACCGCGCCACGGCCACCTCAGCCGCATCGGCCACGTCGGACGGGGCCTCTTCGCCGGGATTCCGCAGGACTTCACCGCCGTGCGCTACCACTCGCTGGCCGCGCGAACACCGCTGCCGGCGGAGCTGGAGGCGACGGCCTTCGCCGAGGACGGCGTCGTCATGGCCGTGCGGCACCGCTCCCTGCCGCGGTGGGGCGTGCAGTTCCACCCCGAGTCCGTCTCGTCCGAGCACGGGGCCGAACTCGTCGCCAACTTCCTGCGCATGGCCGCCGGGCACCCCCGGCCCGCCGCCCGCGCGGCCCGCCCCGCCTCCGCCGGCCGCGCACGGGCGCCCGAAGGGCCGGCCGTCCGCGGCACCGCCCCCGCGCCCCCGCCCCCGCACGTGCGCACCCTGGAGCACGCCGTGGACGCCGAGGCGGCCTTCGCCCGCCTCTACGCCGCCCGCAGCCACGCCTTCTGGCTGGACAGCAGCCGCACCGGCGGCACCGCCCGCTTCTCCTTCCTCGGCGACGCCGGGGCGCCCGGCGGCGAGGTGCTGACCTACCGCGCCGGCGAGGGCGCGGTCTCCGTCGCCCCCGCGGACGGGCCGCCGCTCCGCGAGGGCGGGACGATCTTCGACGCCCTGCGCCGGCGCCTCCCCGCCCGGCCCGCTCCCCCCGACGGGCTGCCCTTCGACTTCACCGGCGGCTACGTGGGCTACTTCGGCTACGAGCTCAAGGCCGACTGCGCAGGCGCGGCCGCCCACCGCTCGCAGGCGCCCGACGCCGTCTGGCTGCGCTGCGACCGCCTGGTCGCCGTCGACCACGAGGGCGATCGCACTTACCTCGTCGCCCGCGGCCCCGGGGCCGCGGGCTGGGCCGAGGAGACCGCCGCCGCCCTGGCCGGGCTCGGCCCCGCCCCGCCGCCCGCACCGGCGCCGGCGCCGCCCGGCGGCGACCTGGAGCCGCTGCTGGAGCGCAGCCGCGAGGGCTACCTCACCGACGTCAAGGAGTGCCTGCGCCGGCTGGAGGAGGGCGAGAGCTACGAGATCTGTCTGACCAACCGGCTGCACACCGCCGCTCCAGCCGACGACCTGGACTTCTACCGCCGGCTGCGCCGCGCCGCCCCCGCCCCCTACGCCGCCCTGCTGCGGCTGGGCTCCACCACGGTGCACAGCGCCTCGCCCGAGCGGTTTCTGCGCGTCGACGCCTCGGGAACCGCCGAGAGCCGCCCGATCAAGGGCACCGCACCCCGCGGCGCCGACGCCGCGGCCGACGCGCGCATCGCCGAGGAGCTGCGCACCGGTGCCAAGACCCGCGCCGAGAACCTGATGATCGTGGACCTGCTGCGCAACGACCTGGGACGGGTCTGCGAGGTCGGCAGTGTGCAGGTGCCGCGGTTCATGTACACCGAGTCCTACAGCACCGTCCATCAGCTGGTCTCCACCGTGCGCGGGCGGCTGCGCGCGGACGTGCACCCGGTCGACGCGGTGCGCGCGTGCTTCCCCGGCGGGTCGATGACCGGCGCGCCCAAGGTGCGCACGATGGAGATCATCGACCGGCTGGAAGGCTCGGCGCGGGGCGTGTACTCCGGCGCGCTGGGCTATCTGTCCCACCAGGGCACCGCGGACCTCAGCATCGTCATCCGCACGGCGGTGCGCCGGGGGCCGGATCTGGCCATCGGCGCCGGCGGCGCGATCGTGCTGGACTCGGTGCCCGCGGAGGAGTACGCGGAGATGCTGCTCAAGGCCGCCGTCCCGCTGAGCGGCGGTCGGCCCGCGCCGCTCCCGGCCGCGCGCGGTCGGTGCGACAATACGCGTCGTCGGCACACGAGCACACGCGAGGACGGCCTATGACCCAGCCCTTCGACCCGGGCCCCTTCGACGGCTCCGGCGGCCGTCCCCCGCAGGAACCGCCCCGCCCCGGCTTCGCCCCCGCCGACCCGGCGCCCGGCCCGGCGGGGGTGTCGCCCGGCCCGCCGCCGGACGCCCGGGGGCCGCGGCCCCCGGCGGCCGACGTGCCCCCGCGCCTGGTCGCGGCCTGCGTCGACCTGGTGCTTTCCGTGCTGATCCTCTACGCCGGGTTCATCCTGATGATGCTGGCCAACCTGGCGGCGGTCACCCTGCTGGGGCTGCCCGACAACCGGGCCTCGGTGACCGCGGGCACGGTGCTCGCCTGCGCCGTCGCCCTGGCGGCGGTGGTGTGCTACCACTGGCTGCCCGTCGCCCGGCGCGGCCAGACCCTGGGCAAGCGGATCGCCGGCATCCGCGTGGTCGCCTCCGCCACCGGACTGCCGCCGGCTCGCGGTCAAGCCGCCGGGCGCGCCGCCGTGACCGCCCTGCTCGTGCTGCCCTGCCTGCTCGGCCACCTCGTCAGCGGCATCCTGGTCGCCAGCGGCGGCGCGGCCGGCCGGTCGCTGCCCGACCGCGCCGCGCGGACCCGGGTCGTGGCCGCCTGAGCGGCTACGCCGGGCGCAGGTCGGCGGCCGCGCGGGCCAGCGCCTGCACATGCTCCCAGTCGCCGGCCGCGACGGCGTGCTCCGGGGTGAGCCAGGTGCCGCCGACACAGCCCACGTTGGGCAGCGCCAGGTAGTCGGGCGCCGAGGCGGCCGTGATGCCGCCGGTGGGGCAGAACCGCACCTGCGGCAGCGGGCCCGACAGCGACTTCAGGTACGGGCGCCCGCCCGCCGCCTCGGCCGGGAAGAACTTCATCGCCGCGGCACCGCGCTCCAGCAGCGCCAGGGCCTCCGAGGCCGTGGCCACACCCGGCAGCGCCGGCAGGCCGGTGGCGGCCATCGCCTCGTACAGGGCGGGGGTGCATCCGGGCGAGACCAGGAAGGCGGCCCCCGCCGCGGCCGCCTGCTCGGCCTGCTCGGGCGTGGTGACCGTGCCGGCGCCCACCGCGGCCTCGGGCACCTCGGCGGCGATCCGCTCGACGGCCTCCAGCGCCGCACCGGTGCGCAGGGTCACCTCCACGGCCGGCAGGCCGCCCGCCACCAGCGCGCGGGCCAGCGGCACCGCGTCGGCGGCGTCGGAGAGCACCACCACCGGGATCACCGGCGCCAGCTGGAAGAGGTCCTCACTGCTGCGCGGGTTCATCCGCACCTCCTTGCACGGGGTCGAGGCACTGGTCGAGCCGGGCGGCCGCGCCCAGCAGCGCCGGTTCCTGCGCCACGATGAGCATCGTGGCGACGCTCTGCAGATAGCCGGCCATGCGGTGCTTGTCCTCGAAGCGGCGCCGGAAGCCGCTGGACTGCACGACCGGGATGATACGCGGCAGGATCCCGCCGCCCAGGAACACGCCCCCGGTCGCGCCCAGCGTCAGCGCCACGTTGCCCGCGAAGCCGCCCAGCAGGCAGCAGAACACGTCCAGCGTCTCGGCGCAGTGCGGGTCCCGCGGCGCCGCGGCGCAGATCTCGGCGGCCGTGCGCCGCGGCGCGCCGAGCCCGCGCACCTCGGCGAGCGCGTCGTGCAGCCGGGTGAGCCCGGGACCGCACAGCAGGCACTCGGCGGTGACCGCGCCCTGGCGGGCGCGCAGGAGGCGCACCACCTCCAGTTCGCGCTCCTCGACCGCGGGCACGTCCACGTGGCCGCCCTCGCCCGGGACCGGGGCCCAGCCGCCGGCCGCGGGCACCAGGCCGGCGACGCCCAGCCCGGTGCCCGGGCCCAGCACCGCCATGGGGCGATCGGGCGCCGCCGGGGGACCGCCCAGCGGGAGCACGTCGTCCTCACCCAGCCGCGGCAGCGACAGCGCCAGGGCGGCGAAGTCGTTGACGACCTCCAGGCGGTCCAGGCCGAGGCGGTCGCGGGTGGCGGAGGCGGAGAAGTCCCAGTGGGAGTTGGTCAGCCGGATGCGGTCGCCGCCCACGGGCCCGGCCACCGCCACGCACGCCGCTCCGGGACGCGCGGGAGCGTCCACCTGCTCCAGATAGGCCGCGGCCGCCGCGCCCAGGTCGGCGTGTTCGGCGCCCTCCAGCCGGCGCACCCGGGCCGGGCGGGTCCCCGGCGCCTCCACCAGGCCGAACCGGGCGTTGGTGCCGCCGATGTCGGCGACCAGCCACGGGCGCCGCTCGGACGGCGGCTGAGGCCGGCTCACCGCAGCGCCCCGAATACGCCGGCGCCGCGCTCGGCCGGGCCCACGGCCTGGCGGAAGGCGGCGAACAGCTCGCGGCCGGTGCCGGCGGCCGAGTCCGCGGCCGGCTCGGCGGCCGGACGCTCGTCCAGGTCGTCGGCGCCCCGCACCTCCAGCACGCCCGCGGAGGCGTCCAGGCGGACGAGGTCGCCGTCGCGCACCCGCGCCAGCGGCCCGCCCGCCGCGGCCTCGGGGGAGACGTGGATGGCGGCGGGCACCTTGCCCGAGGCCCCCGACATGCGGCCGTCGGTGACGAGCGCGACCTTGTGGCCGCGGTCCTGCAGCACCCCCAGCGGCGGCGTGAGCTTGTGCAGCTCGGGCATGCCGTTGGCGCGCGGGCCCTGGAAGCGCACGACCGCCACCACGTCGCCGTCCAGCTCGCCGGCGGAGAACGCCTCCTGCAGCCGGGCCTGGCTGTCGAAGACGCGCGCGGGCGCCTCGACGACGTGGTGCTCCGGCTCCACCGCCGAGACCTTGACCACCGCCCGGCCGAGGTTGCCGCGGACCATGCGCAGGCCGCCGTCGGCGCTGAAGGGGTCGTCGGTGCCGCGCAGCACCGTGGTGTCGGTGCTCTCCTCGGGCTCCTCATCCCAAATCAGGCCGTCGGCGCCGAGGGCGGGGCGCCGGCGGTAGCGGTCCAGGCCGGCGCCGGCGACGGTGGCGACGTCCTCGTGCAGCAGCCCGCTGTCCAGCAGCCGGCCGATCAGGTACGCCATGCCGCCGGCCTCGTGGAAGCGGTTCACGTCGGCGGCGCCGTTGGGGTACATGCGGGCCAGCAGCGGCACGACCTCCGACAGTGCGGCGAAGTCGTCCCAGGTCAGCTCGATTCCGGCGGCCTGGGCCACCGCCACCAGGTGCAGGGTGTGGTTGGTCGAGCCGCCCGTGGCCAGCAGCGCGACCACCGCGTTGACGACGGCGCGCTCGTCGACGACCTCGCTGATGGGGGTGTAGCGCTCGCCCAGCGCCGTCAGGCCCGTCACCGCCCGCCCGGCCGCGGCGGTCAGCGCGGTGCGCAGCCCGCTGCCGGGCTGTTCGAAGCTGGCGCCGGGCAGGTGCAGGCCCATGACCTCCATCAGCATCTGGTTGGAGTTGGCGGTGCCGTAGAAGGTGCAGGTACCCGGCGCGTGGTAGGCGGCCGACTCGGCCTGCAGCAGCTCGGCGCGGTCGGCCTTGCCCTCGGCGAAGCGCTGGCGGATTCCGGCCTTCTCCTTGTTGGGCAGGCCCGAGGGCATGGGTCCGGCGGGCACGAACGCGACCGGCAGGTGGCCGAAGGACAGGGAGCCGATCAGCAGTCCGGGCACGATCTTGTCGCACACGCCCAGCATCAGCGCACCGTCGAACATGTCGTGGGACAGCGCGACGGCGGTGGCCATCGCGATCACGTCGCGGCTGAACAGGGACAGCTCCATGCCCGCGCGGCCCTGGGTGATGCCGTCGCACATGGCGGGCACTCCGCCGGCGAACTGGGCGACGCCGCCGGCCTCGCCGACGGCCTCCTTCAGCAGCGCCGGGTAGTCGGCGAGCGGCTGGTGGGCCGAGAGCATGTCGTTGTAGGCCGAGACGATCGCGATGTTGGGCTTGGCGGAGTGGCCCAGCGCGAGCTTGTCGCCCGGAGAGCAGGCGGCGAACCCGTGGGCGAGGTTGGTGCAGCCCAGCCCGGAGCGGGCCGGGCCCTCGGCGGCTGCCGCGCGCATCCGCTCCAGGTAGGCGCTGCGGGTGTCGGCGCTGCGTTCGGCGATGCGCTGGGTGACCTCGGCTATCCGGGGGTGGGGCGTCATCGTGCGGGCTCCGTTCCGTGGCGGGGGAGGGTGTGCTCGGTCCGACGCGGCCGCGCCGTGCCCCCGGGCGCGGGGGCCGGGGGAGCGGGGCCGTCGGGAGGCCGGCGCGGGCCCCGTGCCGGTGCAGGGGGCGTGTCGGCGCTCCAGGGGGCGGTGGGAAGGGCGTGATCGGCGGGCGGGGCGCGCCGACGGGCCGGGTGCGGGCTCCCCGGAAACATAGCGGCCGCTTCAGTTACTGGACAAGCTCACTTCTGAACATTGCTTTACAAAAGTGCACATGTTCACGTCGGTTGCGTGCGGAAGCATGGTTCAATTGGGCATGCCCCGCAGCAAGGCCGCATCCGCCGCCCCCGCCTCCAGCGGACGCGTGCTGGAGCTCATCCGCACCGGCGAAGCCGCCACCCGCACCGAGATCGGCCGACTGACCGGGCTGTCGCGGCCCGCTGTGGCGCTGCGCGTCACCGAGCTGCTGCGCCACGGCCTGGTCACCGAGGGCGCGACCGCACCCTCCAGCGGCGGCCGCCCGCCCGCCCGACTGGAGTTCAACGCGGCCGGCGGCGTGGTCCTCTCCGCCGTACTGGGCATCTCCCGCAGCCAGGCCGCGGTCTACGACCTGGGTGGCGGCCTGCTGGCCGTCGCCGGCGGCTCGCCCGAGGTCGAGCACGGCCCGCACATCGCCCTGCCCTGGCTGCTGGAGACCTGGCAGCGGCTGCTGGAGGAGTGCGGGCGCAGCGCCGCGGACGTGCGCGGCAGCGGCATCGGCGTGCCCGGCACCGTCGAGTTCGCCACCGGGCGCACCGAGACCCCGCCGGTGCTGGCCGGGTGGGGCGGCGTGGACATCGCGCCCCTGGTGGCCGAGCGGTTCGCCGCCCCCGTCGTGGTCGACAACGACGTCAACGCCATGGCGCTGGGCGAGCACCGCGCCGTGCACCCCGGCGTCGGAGACCTCCTGTTCGTCAAGGTCTCCACCGGCATCGGCGCGGGCGTCGTCGCCGGCGGCGCCCTGCTGCGCGGCTCGCTGGGCGCGGCCGGGGAGATCGGGCACATCCCCGTGCGCGACGGCGGCGGCACGCCCTGCCGCTGCGGCAACACCGACTGCCTGGAGGCGGTGGCGGCCGGACCGGCGCTGCTGGAGCGCATGGCCGAGCAGGGGCGCCCGGTCGCGGGCGTGGCCGAGCTCGCCGGCCTCGCCCAGGAGGGCGACCCCGACGCCGTGCGACTGGTGCGCCAGGCCGGCCGCAGGCTGGGCGAGGTGCTGGCGGGGGCGGTCAACCTGCTCAACCCCGAGGTGATCGTGCTGGGCGGGCTGTTGGGCCGGGCCCACGACCACCTGGTCGCCGGAGTGCGCGAGGTCGTCTTCAAGCGCTCCATCCCGCTGGCCACCCGCCAGCTGCGCGTGGTCGGCAACCGCAGCGGCGAGCAGGCGGGGCTGCGCGGCGCCGCGGCCGCGGTGCTGGAGAGCGTCCTGGCGCCCGAGGCCGTCAACGCCCGCATCGCCGCGCAGCGGTGAGCGCTCGGCGAGCGGATCCGAACCTCCGTTGCGCGGGTTCGGATCCGCTGGCTAGGCTGGGAGCGGCGGTGTTTCGTGCCCAACCTCCCTACCGGTGCTCACGCCACCGGCGTCGGCGGAGGCAAAGGGGACCTCGCGTTCTCGAAACAGCGCGTCGCATACCCGATCGGTCCGCGGCGGAGCCGGAGCGTGAGTCCGCTCGGCCGTTGCGTGGCCAAGGAGTATGCGATGACCGGCAACAAGTCGTTCAAGAGCCGGGTGCGCGCCCGCATGGAGAAGACCGGCGAGAGCTACACCGCCGCACGCCGCCACCTCGTCGGCGCGGCCGAGGACTCCGCCGCCCCCGATGCGACCGCCCCCGCCGGCCCCCGCCCCGAGGGCGTCAGCGCCCTGCTGCCGCCCGACGCCTCAGTGCGCGAGCGCACCGGACGCGGGATCGAGGAGTGGTTCGCCCTGCTCGACGAATGGGGCGCCCGGCAGCGCACCCACACCGAGATCGCCCGCCACCTCACCGCCGACCAGGGCGTGGACGGCTGGTGGGCGCAGTCGGTCACCGTGGCCTACGAGCAGAGCCGCGGTATGCGGGCCCCCGGCCAGCGCTCCGACGGCTCCTTCTCGGCCACCGCGAGCAAGACCGTCGCGGTCTCCGCCGATCGCCTCTTCGCCGCCTTCGCCGACTCCGGGGTGCGCGAGCGGTGGCTGCCCGGCGCCCCACTGCGGGTGCGCACCGCCACCCCGGCCAGGTCGTGGTGCGCCGACTGGTCGGGCGCCGGCGCCGGACGGCTGGTGGCGGCCTTCACCGCCAAGGGGCCGGACAAGGCGGCCGTCTCCCTCGAGCACGAGAAGCTGCCCGACGCGGAGGCGGCCGCGGCGATGCGCACCCACTGGCGCGAGCGCCTCCAAGCCCTCAAGCACCTGCTCGAAGACTCCTGACCCGGCAGGCGGCCCGGCCTGGCGGCAGCATCCGGGCCGCCCGCCTGCGCCGGTTGCCGAGCAGTGCGCGTGGGGTGCCGGCGTCGTGGTGCTTGCGGGGGGTTTAGCGGGCCTGGCGGGGTGCCGTGCGGTAGTGGGTGGTCATCCGGCCCGCGTTGTCGAGGACGTGGAAGGCCACCGCCGGGGGGTGGGTCTCGTAGGCGCTGCGGGCGTCCTCCCACGGCAGCGGCGACGTCCCGACCGTGCCGGGCGCGACCAGCAGCGGGCGCTGGGCGAACGCGGTGGCCGCCGGCGTGTGGGCGTGGCCGCACAGCAGGCCGGCCACCTGCGGGTGGCGCGACAGCAGCACCGCCAGCCGGTCGGGCCCCTGCATGGCGATCCCGTCGACGTAGGGCACGTGCAGGGGGACCGGAGGATGGTGGAACCCCAGCACCACCGGGGTGCCGCGCAGCCCGGTGAGGGTCTCCTCCAGCCACTCCAGCGTCTCCTCGGAGAGCAGGCCGCCGGCCTCGCCGGGCACCGTGGAGTCGCACAGCACGACGGCGCCGCCGCCGGTGCGGTGCACCGCGTTGACCGGGGCCTCGCCGGCGGCCTTCTCGCCCAGCACCACCCGGCGGAAGGCCGCCCGCCCCTCGCCGACGTCGTGGTTGCCGGGACAGCTCACCACCGAGAGCCGCCCCGACAGCAGCGCGCGGGCCTCCTCCAGTTCGCCGACCGCGCCGTGCTCGGTCAGGTCGCCGGTGACGACCAGGGCGTCCAGCGAGCCGGCGATCCCGTTGAGGTAGGCCATCACCTGCTCGACCCGCTCGCGGGAGCGGGCGCCGCCGTCGATGTGCAGGTCGCTGATATGGGCCAGGGTGATCAAGGTCCGTCCTTCGCGCGTATTCGGCCGTGGGGGCGGGCCGGCGCTGCGGCCCGGGACCGAACTCTAGCCGCGGAACGCGGCCGCTTCCTGCGCCGGAGGCGGTGTCGTCGGCACCGGCGCCGCTCCTCGCGCTCACCGGCCGGCGCTTCCCGGGCTGGCGTGCCAGAGCTTGCGCGGCGCCGCAGCGGCGCCCGCCGGCGCGATGTCGGCGTAGGTCGACAGCTCGTAGCCGTTGGCGTAGCGGATCCGCCGCCCGCCGACGCCGCTGACCGGCACGCTCTCGGGATCTTTTTCCAAGCGCTCGCGCAGCGCCGCAGCGGCGCCCTCGCCGCCCTCGTGCCAGATCCGCGCCAGCTCCTCCAGGTCGTAGGCGTGGGTGGCGTTGACCGTCGCCATGCCCGAGCCGACCCGGCGCACCCTGCCGCGCACCGCCAGCAGCCAGGACCCGAAGACGGTGGCGGCGCAGCGCTCCTGCACCGACTCGAAGAACGTCAGGTCCACCAGGCCGGTGGCGTCGTCCAGTGTGGTGAAGATGATGCGCTGGCCCGAGCGCACCGCCGGGGTCTGGGTGGCCACCTTCACCCCCAGCACCAGCACCTGCGAGCCGGCCGGGACCGCGGCCAGGTCGCGGGCGCGCACCGCGCCGCACAGCGCGCCCAGGGCGGCGGTCAGCTCCGCGTAGCAGTCCAGCAGGTGCCGGGAGGCGTCGTAGCCCAGCACCTCGAGCTCGGCCTGGACCGCGTCCACCGGCGTCATCGGCGGCAGCCCCCGGTCGCAGGGCTCCTCGGCGGCGGCCTCCAGGGCGATGGGCAGCTGACCGCCGCCCAGCGACCGGCGGGCGGCGCGGTCCAGCGCGCTCACCCGCAGCAGCAGGTCGCGCCGGCTCGGGCCGCCCGGGTGCGGGGAGCCCTCGTCGATGCCGTAGAGGGAGTCGAAGGCGCCCACCCGCACCAGCCCCTCCAGCACGCCGCGGGAGAGGCGGGCCCGGTTGGCGGCGTCGTTCAACGAGGCGTAGGGGCGCCCGGCCGCGAGCGCGTCGATCTCGGCGTCGGTGATGCCCTTGACGTCGGCCAGCGCGGCGCGGATGCCCGGCCCGCCCTGCGGCGCGGTCTCCACGCGCCACTCGCGCCCGGAGCGGTTGACGTCCACGCCCAGCACCGCGACGCCGAAGCGGCGGGCGTCGTCGAGGATGGCGCGGCGCGGGTACATGCCCGGGTCGTGGGTGAGGACCCCGGCGTAGAAGGCCGCCGGGTGGTGCCGCTTCAGCCACGCCGACTGGTAGGTGGGCAGCGCGAACGCCGCGGCGTGGGCCTTGCAGAACCCGAAGGCGCCGAAGGAGGAGAGAATCCGCCAGACCTCCTCGACCACCGGCCCGCTGTGGCCGCAGTCGCGGGCCATGGCCGTGAAGCGCAGGCGCACCTCCTCCTTGCCCTCGTCGGTGCCCAGCTGCCGGCGCATCGCCTCGGCCTGGTCCAGCCCGCAGCCGGTCATGGCGTGCAGCACGGCCGCGACCTGCTCGTGGAAGACGACCACCCCGCCGGTCGAGGCCAGTACCCGCGACAGCACCGGGCTGGGGGCCTCGGGGTCGCGCTCGCCGTCGCGCGCGGCGATGAAGGGGGTGATCATGTCGCTGTTGACCGGGCCGGGGCGGAACAGCGAGATGTCGGCGATGAGGTCGTCCATGCTGTCCGGGCGCAGCCGGCTGACCAGCTCGCGCTGGCCGGGCGACTCGATCTGGAAGCAGCCCAGGGTGGCCGAGGAGCGGATCATCGCATAGGTCGCGGGGTCGTCGTCGGGCAGCGAGTCGAGGTCGATGCGCTCGCCCCCGGTGCGCTCGACCTCCGACAGCGCGTGCGTCATGGCCGACTGCATGCGCACCCCGAGGACGTCGAGCTTGATCAGTCCCATCTCCTCGACGTCCTCCTTGTCGTACTGGACCATGTCGTAGCCGATCCGGCTGGGCTCCAGCGGCGCCCGGTCGCCCAGGGAGGCGTCGGAGACGACGATTCCGCAGGGGTGCAGGGCGATGTGGCGGGGCAGCCCGTCCAGGCGCTCGGCCAGCCTGAACAGCGTCTCCACCGGGTAGTCGGCCAGGCCGCCGGAGCGCAGTTCGGGCAGGTCGGCGCAGGCCGCCCGGATCTGGCGGGCGCGGATGTGCGGGAACGCCTTGGCCAGCACGTCGATCTCGTGCGGCGGGATGCCCATCACCGAGCCCACGTCGCGGATGGCGCTGCGTGCGCGGTAGGTCTCCATCATCGACACGCAGGCGGCGTCGGGGTAGGCGTCCAGGATCACCTGGTAGGCGTCCAGCCGGCGGGCCGACTCCACGTCCAGGTCGATGTCGGGCAGGCCGGTGCGGCTGTCGGTGAGGAAGCGCTCCATCAGCAGCCCGTGGGCCAGGGGGTCCACGGCCGAGATGCCGATGAGGCGGTTGACCAGGCTTCCGGCGCCCGAGCCGCGGATGGAGCAGCGGATGCCCTGCTCGCGGATGCGGTGGGCGATGTCGGCCACGGTCAGGAAGTAGGCGCAGAACCCCTTGCGTTCGATGACCGCCAGTTCGTGGGCGAGCCGGGAGCGGGCGCGCCGGTCGCCCTCCAGGCCCAGCCGGGCCATCCCTTCCCGGCAGGTCAGCCACAACCGCTCGCGGGCGGCGGGGATGTCGGGCAGGTGGTGGCGGTCCATGCCCAGGTCGGCGCCGGGGTCCAGGCGGCAGGAGGCGGCCAGGGCGCGGGTGTGGGCCAGCAGCCGCCGCACGGCGGTGCGGTCGGGGCCGCAGATCCGCTCGGCGACCTCGGTCATCTCGGCGGTGGTCTTCAGGTAGGCCTGGGACCCGCCGGACTCGGACGGCGCCCCGCCGCCCGGCAGCCAGCGCCGCGCCTCGTCCAGGACGCGGGCGACCTCGGCGCCGGAGCGGCGGGGATAGCGCACGGCGTTGCCCAGTACCGCCAGGGTGCGGGTCTCCTCGGCCAGGCGCAGCATCGCGGTCGCCCGGCGGTGCTGGGCGGGCCCGTAGTGGTCGACCAGCTCGACGGCGGTCTCGGCGGCCTCGCGCCAGGCCTCCAGGCACCGGCGGGCGCGCTCCATGCGGTGCTCGGCCGCCGCCAGGCCGACGTCGGACTCGGGTCCGGCGAGCACGACCAGCCCTTCGGCGTGCTCGCCCACCATCGCGTGGGAGACGGCGGGAACACCGCGCGCCCCGGCGGCGTGTGCGGCGCTGACCAGCCGGCACAGGGAGGCCCAGCCGCGCCGGCCGCGGGCCAGCACGACCACCCGCCCGCCCTCGGGCGCGGCCACGGCCAGGTCGGCACCCAGAACCGGGGCGATCCCGACCCGCTCGCAGGCGCGCACGTGCTTGACCGCGCCGTAGAGGCCGTCGCGGTCGGTCAGCGCGAGCATGTCCATGCCCAGTTCGGCCGCGCGCTCGACCAGCGCGTGCGGCGGCGCGGTGCCGTGGCGCATCGACGCCGAGGAGGCGGTGTGCAGGTGCGCGAAGGCGTCGGTCATCAGCGTCGGCCCTTCGGGCGCGCCGCGGTGGTGACGAGTACTGCGGCCATGGCTCCCCCCGTTGGCTCGGCCAAAGCGGGGCAGTCGGCGCCGCGCCCGGGGAAGAGGGCCGAAATCGAACTCGTGTACGAACACTAGCGCACGGATGATCATGGATAAAACCATGAGCAGGCAAATCACGGTCGCGGCCCGTGCCGAGGCCCTCCCGGATGCGGCGTGGCGGCGGGGGTTCCCATCCTCCGCGGCGCCACGATGGTGGCGCGCGGCACACCCGTCACCCGGGCGGCGAACCGGCGCCGCGCCCCGAACACGGGGCGCCGATCCCACCCCTTACCCGAGACGGAGACGCCCGGCCATGTGGAGCGGAATCTGGAGCGACCTGATGGTCATCGGCGTGCCGCCGGCGGAGAAGGTGATCCGCACGGTCGCGGTCTACGCGGCGCTGGCGGTGCTGCTGCGCGTCCTGGGCAAGCGCGACACCGCCCAGCTCAACACCATGGACCTGGCCGTGATGCTGCTGCTGGCCAATGTGGTGCAAAACGCCATCATCGGCCAGGACGACTCCCTGGTCGGCGGCGTGCTCGGCGCGGTCGTCCTGCTCGCCGTGGACGCCGTGGTGGTGCGTGCCGCAACGGCCCGCGCCTGGACCTGGCGGGCGCTCAACGGCACCCCCACGGTGCTGGCGCGCGACGGCCGCTACCTCGGCCCGGCCCTGCGGCGCCTGGCCGTGCGCCGCTCCGACGTGGACGTGCTGATCAAGAAGCAGGGGGCGCACAGCGTCGCCGACACCACGAGCGTCGTCCTCGAACCCGGCGGCGCCGTGCTGGTGGAGATGCGTCCCGACCGGCGCCCGGCCACGAGCGCCGACGCCGCCGCTCTGCACGAGCGGCTGCGGCGGATCGAGGAGCTCCTGGAGCACGGGCGCCCGCAGCCGTGAGCGGGTGCGCCGGCCCTCCGGCCGCGGACGCGCCCCCGGGGCCGGGCGCGATACCGTGGCGACCATGGAGAACGCATCCGAGCGGCCGTCCACCTCGGTCGAGGACTACGTCAAGGTCATCTACGACCTGCAGGAACGCGGTTCCGGCCCGGTGACGATCTCGGCGATGGCCGAGCGGCTCTCGGTGTCCAACTCCTCGGTTTCGGGCATGCTGCGCAAACTCGGCGAGCTGGGGCTGGTGTCGCACCGCCGCTACGGCAACGTGCGCCTCACCGAGACCGGCGACAAGGCGGCCCTGGCCGTCCTGCGCCGCCACCGGCTGCTGGAGACCTACCTGGTCGAGGCGCTGGGCTACTCCTGGGACGAGGTCCACGACGAGGCCGAGATCCTCGAGCACGTCGTCTCCGACCGGTTCGTCGACCGCATCGCCGCCTACCTGGGCGATCCCGCCGTCGACCCGCACGGCGACCCCATCCCCACCCGCGAGGGCAGCGTGCCCGAGCGCGAGACCCAGCTGCTGTCGGCCGCGGACGAGGGCACCACCGGCGTCATCGTGCGGGTCAACGACTCCGACCCCGACCTGCTGCGCCACCTCGCCGAGCAGGACATCGGCATCGGCATGCGCGTCGAGCTGGTGGAGCGCCGCCCCTTCGGCGGGCCGCTGATCGTGCGCACCGGCGCCCCCGGCGAGCAGCGCGAGCAGGCGCTGGGGCTGGTCGCCGCCGAAGCGGTGTGGGTCGCGCCCGCACACGACCACGACCGCTCCGGCGCAGGCTCCGGCTCCGGCGCGGGGGAGTCGGAGCAGGGCGGGCCCCGCCGGCGGCCCTGACGGGCCCCGCGCCGCGACCGCCGCACGCCGGCCTCAGGCGGGCAGGTGCGGCATCAGCGCCTCGGGGTAGCGCTCGCCCGCCGCGGCGCCGCGCGGCACCGCCTTCTCGATCTCCGCGGCCTCTTCGGCGGTCAGCCCGGACTCCAGCGCGCCCAAGGCCTCGGCGAGGCGCTCGCGCCGGCGCGCGCCCACCAGCGGCACGACGTCGTCGCCGCGCGCGGCGACCCAGGCGATGGCGGCCTGGGCGGGGGTCATGCCCTTGGCTGCGGCGACGGTGCGCAGCGCCTCGACCAGGTCCAGGTTGTGCTCAAGGTTCCCGTCGCGGAACCGCGGACTGCCGGCGCGGAAGTCGCCGGGCGCCAGGCCGCGCCCGCTGCTCCAGTGGCCCGAGAGCAGGCCGCGCGAGAGGACGCCGTAGGCGGTCACCCCGATGCCCAGCTCGCGGGCGGCGGGCAGGATCTCGTCCTCGACGCCGCGGGACAGCAGCGAGTACTCGATCTGCAGGTCGGTGATGGGGTGGACGGCCGCGGCGCGCCGCAGCGTCTGCGCGCCGACCTCCGAGAGCCCGATGTGGCGCACGTAGCCGGCCTCGACCATCTCGGCGATGGCACCCACCGTCTCCTCCACCGGCACCGCGGGGTCCAGGCGGGCGGGGCGGTAGACGTCGATGTGGTCGGTGCCCAGGCGGCGCAGCGAGTAGGCGAGGAAGCTGCGCACCGCCTCCGGCCGGCCGTCGTTGCCCGACCAGGCGCCGTCGGGGCCGCGCAGGGCGCCGAACTTCACGCTGATGACGGCGTTGCCGCGGTCGCGCTCCCGCAGCGCGTCGCGCAGCAGCATCTCGTTGTCACCCATGCCGTAGAAGTCGCCGGTGTCCAGCAGCGTGACACCGGCGTCCAGGGCGCTGTGCACGGTGGCCACCGCCTCGTCGCGGTCGGCCGGGCCGTAGAGGTCGGACATGCCCATCATCCCCAGGCCCAGGGCCGAGACCTGCGGTCCGGTGCTGCCGAGTCGGCGTGTCTGCATGGTCGCCATGAGGGTCCTAACGTTGATATCCAATATCCGTTAGCGATGTTAAGTTATCATTGGTATCACGGGACGGCCGCGGCGATCGCGCCGCGGCGTCGGGCAGGCCGCGGACAGCGTTCCCGCCGGTCGCTGAAGGTGCGCCGCGAATGGCGGCGGGGGCGGCAGGGTAGTCGGCGGGTGAACGCCCGGTGCCCTGGTCAGCCCGGCGCGCACCGCGCCGGCGGGTGGTGCACCGGGGCAGCGGCCGAGCGAAAGGAGCGCCCGATGGCGGTTCTGCACGACACCGAAGGGCTGAAGCGCATCCTCTCCGGTCTGGACTTTCCCGTGAGCAAGGACCGGATCGTGGAGTACGCCCAGGAGCAGGGCGCCGACCGGTACCTCCTCAGCGCCCTGCAGGCCATGCCGCCGGCGGACTTCAACGAGCCGAACGAGGTGATGCGCGCCGTGCCCCAGGACGAGCTCGGCGGGCAGAAGCGCGACGAGTCCGACCGCGCCCAGCAGCGCCGGCACCACACCAAGCCCGGCGTCTCCGAGCGCGCGCAGGAGACCGGGCCGGTCAACCCCATCGAGGAGGAGCTGGGGGAGAACCGCGGCTCCTGACGCCGCACCTCGAACCCGGCACATCGCGCGCCCCGCGGGCCGGGGGAGCGGCCGCCGGCGCGCGGCCGGTCAGCTCCTGCGGGCGCGCGCGGCGATCGGGCAGTCGCCGCAGACCGCGCCGCCGGCGGCCCGGTAGTACAGGCAGCACGTGGTGCGGGCGAACACCGCGGGTCCGGGCCCCGGCGCCGCGGGCGCGAAGCCGCCCAGCCCGCGCAGCGGCGGCCGCTCCAGCACACGGCGCGCCAGCGCGTAGGCGCCGGCGGCGTGCTCGGGCCGCGCCGCCGCCACCGTCGCCGCGGCTCCCGCCAGCGCCGAGGCCGCGTTGCCGTAGAGCAGGCGCGGCGCCAGCCCCGTGTGTGCGCGCACCGCGCAGGCGAGGGGAGTCAGCACGGCGCCGACGACGTGTTCGGCCACCAGGTCGGCGGCCGCCTCGGCGGGCGGGCGGTCTTCGGCCGCGGCGGCGCCGGCTCCCTCGCCGAGCGCGAGGCGCAGCCGCCCCTCGGCCACGTACCAGCGCAGCGCCGCGGCCGGGGCGATGACCCCGTGGCACAGCACCGCGGCCACCTGGGGCGAGAGCAGCCGCGAGGCCAGGCCCTGGTAGGCGAGGGAGGCCGCGGTGCGCTGCTCGACCGCTGCGATCGGGCGCCCGTTGGCCGCGGCCAGCCCGGCGCGCACGGCCGCGACCTCGCCCTCCAGCAGCCGCCCGCGCTCCCACAGCTCGGGCAGCGGGTGCCGCGCCCCCGCGGCCGCCGGGCCGGTCTCGACGGCGAAGAACGCGTTGACGGCGCCGGCGTCGGCCAGCGCCGCGCGCAGGGCGGGGTCGATGGTCAGTGCCTCCGGGTGAACACCGAGTCGCGGACCGGCGGTACCGGGCTGCGACGCGGCCGCCGAGCGTCGTCGTCCTCGGCGGGCGACAGCAGCAGTATCAGGGAGATGACCATCAGCAGCAAGCCCAGTCCCACGAACACCGGCAGGAAGAAGTCCATCATGGTGGCGCCGGCGGGTTCGGCGTCGAACGGGGTCTCGGGCAGCGTGGTGACCGCCATGCCGAACATCGCGGTGTAGTGCACGGCCGAGACCGCGGCCGCCATGGCCAGCGCGCCCAGCAGCGCGGCCGCCGGGCCGCGCAGCCGCAGCGCGAGCAGCAGCACCAGGGCGAAGGCGGCGGGGGCGACGACCGCGGCGGCGGCCGTGTAGAGCGGGTCGTGGTCCATATCGGCCTGCATCCGGATGGAGGCCATGCCCGTGTAGTGCATCGCCACCACGCCCAGGCCCAGGACGGCGCCGCCGCCCGCTGTCGCCGACCGGCCGGGGCGGGCGGTGGTCCACAGCAGCGCCGCGGACACGGCGGCGACGGCCAGCAGCCCGCTGAGGACGGTCAGCAGCACGTCGTAGCGCAGCGTGGTCGACTGCACGGAGAAGCCCATCATCGCGATGAAGTGCGTGGCCCACACCCCGGCGGCGCCGAGGGAGAACGAGGCGAGGACGAGCCATCCCGCGCGGACGCCGCCGGTGCTGGTCCGCGCCCGCGCCGCCGTCTGCAGGCCGATGAAGGAGCCGAGGAAGGAGACGGCGAAGGCGATGGCCGGCGTCGTCCACCCGTAGGCGAAGTGTTCGATCATGAGGGGTGTCCTGAGGGGGAGATTCATCCCGATTTAGGGGTGAATAAGGGCGGAGTAAAGCAACCCTAGTGGCGCGGTGCGGCGGTAACGGGGGCGCGCGGTGTCCGTATGCGGCCACGGGTCCGGCAGACCCTCCGCGCCGCCGCCGGTCGTCCGTGCCGGCGCATTCGGGGTGCGCTGCCGCGCCCCCGGGTGACAAACCCGGGCAAACGTGGTTTAGGGTAGCCTCACCTTGCCGCTTGTCGGCAGTTGTGCCCCTGACCTGAGAAAGGCCCACCCATGCCTTCGCTTACGAGGGCTCCGGCCCCCATTGCCCGAATCGCCCTGGTCGCGGCCGCGGCCCTGACCGCCGCCGGCTGCGGAGCCCCCTCCGGCTCCCAGAACGACTCCGGCGGCTCCGGGGGCGACTGGTCGCCGGTGACCATCGAGCACGCCCACGGCTCCACCACGATCGAGCAGAAGCCCGAGCGCATCGTCACCGTGGGCTGGTCGGACGAGGCCACGCTGCTGGAGCTGGGCATCGTCCCGGTGGGCATGAACGCCTCCACCTACGCCGGCGACGAGGAGGGCTACCTGCCCTGGGACCTCGAGAAGCTCGAGGAGATGGGCGCCGAGAAGCCCGAGCTGATCAACACCGACGACGGCATCTCCGCCGAGCAGGTCGCCAACCTCGCCCCCGACCTGGTGCTGGGTGTGCAATCGGGGATGACGGAGAAGGAGTACAAGCGGCTCTCCGAGGTCGCCCCCACCATCCCCTACCTCGACGATCCCTGGATGACCGGGTGGCAGGAGCAGACGGTCACCATCGGCAAGGCCGTCGGCAAGGAGGAGGAGGCCCGCACGATCGCGGACGAGACCGTCTCCTACATCGACGACCTGTCAGCGAAGCACCCGGAGTTCGAGGGCACGAGCTACGCCGTGGGCACGCTCATCCCCTCCACCGGCGAGTTCGGCTTCTACGTCGACAAGGACGCCCGCGTCGTCATCATGAACCAGCTCGGCCTCACGCCGGCCGCCTTCACCGACGACCTGTCCGTGGCCGACGGCGCGTTCTACGGGACGCTCAGCCAGGAGAACTCCGACAAGGTCGACGCCGACGTGCTCGTCATGTGGTTCAACAGCGCTCAGGAGCGCAAGAAGATGGAGGACAACCCCGTCTTCCAGAAGATCGACGCGGTCGAGGACGACGCCTACGTCGGCTACGTGGACCCGGCCAAGTCGATGGCGATCTCCACCCCCAACCCGCTGACCATCCCCTGGGTGATGGACGGCTTCGTCGAGGACCTCGGCAAGGCCGCCAAGGGCGAGGCCGGCGCCTCGGCCTGAGGCTTCGCCCCGCACGCCCGGCGGCCGCCGTCCGGGCCGGAGCCGGGCACCGCCACAGGCGCCCCCGCCGCGACCGCATCCGCCGATGCGGGTCCGCGGCGGGGGCGCCCGCTTCTCGCCGGTGCCGTTCGCACGGGTTTGAATGGGTGCGCCTATGGTATTAGTTAGGCGTGCCGAACATCCAAGGTCGCCCCACTTCAATCCGCTCGGCGGCCGCGGCCGCCGCGACGGCGGTGCTGGCGGGCACCACCGCCTGCACCCTCTCCGAGCCGGCCGCCGACGACGGCGGGCTCACCGTGGTGACCACCTTCACCGTGCTGGCCGACATGGTCCGCAACGTCGCCGGCGACCGGGTCGAGGTCGTCTCCATCACCCGCCCCGGCTCCGAGATCCACGCCTACGAGCCCACCCCCGACGACCTCGTCCGCGGCGCCGACGCCGACCTCGTCCTGCACAACGGCCTGGGGCTGGAAGGCTGGTTCGCCCAGTTCACCGAGCGCATCGACGCCCCCACCACCACCGCCTCCGAGGGCGTCGAGACGATCCCCATCACCGCCGGCGGCTACCGGGGCGAACCCAACCCCCACGCCTGGATGTCCCCGGACAACGCCCGGGTCTACGTCGACAACATCGCCGACGCCCTCAGCGGCCTCGACCCCGCCCACGCCGACGCCTACGCCGCCGACGCCGAGGACTACAAGCGCAGCATCGAGCGGATCGGCGAGGACCTCGCCGGCGACCTGTCCCGCGTCCCCGAGTCCCAGCGCGCCCTGGTCACCTGCGAGGGCGCCTTCTCCTACCTGGCACGCGACGCCGGCCTGAGCGAGCGCTACCTGTGGGCCGTCAACGCCGACACCCAGGCCACCCCGCGCCAGGTCGCCTCCGTCGTGGAGTTCGTCCGCGACAACGACGTCCCCACCGTCTTCTGCGAGACCACCGTCAACGCCGGCGCCCAGCGCCAGGTGGCCGAGGAGACCGGCGCCGAGCTCGGGCCCGCCCTCTACGTCGACTCCCTGTCGAAGCCCGACGGGCCCGTGCCCACCTACCTGGACCTGCTGCGCTACGACACCGAGGCCATCGCCTCCGGACTCACCCGCGAGGAGGACGCGTGAACGCAGTCGAGACCGAGACGGCCGGGGCGGCCCGACCGGCGCCCGAGGCGACCGCGCCGCCCGCCGTCCGCGCCGAAGGCGTGACCGTGCGCTACGGCGACGTCCTCGCCCTGGAGGACGTCAGCCTGAGCGTGGGCCAGGGCCGCATCTGCGGCCTGCTCGGCGCCAACGGCTCGGGCAAGTCCACCCTGTTCACCGCGATCATGGGCCTGACCGCGGCCGAGTCCGGCAGCGTATGCATCCTGGGGGCCGATCCCGCCGCCGCCCGCAAGCGCGGGCTGGTCGGCTACGTGCCCCAGTCCGAGCAGGTCGACTGGGCCTTCCCGGTGCGCGTCGCCGACGTGGTGATGATGGGCCGCTACGGCCGCATGGGTCCGGCCCGCCGGCCGCGCCGCGCCGACCGCGCCGCCGTCGAACAGGCCCTGGAGCGCACCGGGCTGTCCGACCTCGCCCACCGCCAGATCGGCGCCCTCTCCGGCGGGCAGCGCAAGCGCGCGTTCGTGGCCCGCGGCCTCGCCCAGGGCGCGCGCGTGTTCCTGCTCGACGAGCCCTTCGCCGGCGTCGACAAGCGCTCCGAGGCGACCATCACCGAGGTGCTGTCCGGCATGCGCGACGAGGGCCACACCCTGCTCGTGTCCACCCACGACCTGGCCGGGGTGCCCGGCCTGTGCGACGAGGCCGTACTGCTGCAGCGCCGCCTCGTCGCACACGGACCGCCCGCCGAGGTGCTCACGCCCCAGCGGCTGCTGGAGGCCTTCGGCATCGCGGCCCATCCGGAAGGCACTGCCGCGTGAGCACGCTCGTCGAGTTCTTCGCCGTGCCGCTGCAGTTCGACTTCATGCAGCGGGCGCTGCTGGTCAGCGTCGTGGCCGGTGTCGTCTGCGCCCTGCTGTCCTGCTGGATGACGCTGACGGGCTGGTCGCTGCTGGGCGACGCGGTCTCCCACGCGGTGCTGCCCGGAGTCGTGCTCTCCTACCTGCTGGGGCTGCCCTTCGCCGTGGGCGCGCTCGTCTTCGGCGCGGGCTCGGTCGCCCTGATCGGCGCGGTCAACCGCACCTCCCGCATCAAGGAGGACGCGGCGATCGGCATCGTGTTCACCGCCATGTTCGGAATCGGCGTGGTGCTGATCTCCCGCATCCCCTCCCAGACCGACCTGATGCACATCCTCTTCGGCAACGTCCTGGGCGTCTCCGACTCCGAGATCGCGCAGATCCTGGCCATGGCGGCGCTGACGCTCGCCGTGGTGCTGGTCAAGCACCGCGACCTCACCCTCTACGCGTTCGACCCCGTCCACGCCCACGCCATCGGCCTGAGCCCCCGCCGCCTGGAGGCGCTGCTGCTGGCGCTGCTGTCGGTGACCGTGGTCGTCGCGCTGCAGGCGGTGGGCATCATCCTGGTTGTGGCGATGGTCGTGATCCCCGGCGCGACCGCCTACCTGCTCACCGACCGGTTCGAGCGCATGCTCGCCATCGCGGCGGCGGTCTCGGCGACCGCCTCGGTCCTGGGCACCTACGTCAGCTTCCACGCCGACATCGCCACCGGCGGCGCCATCGTGGTGGCCCAGGCGTGCGGCTTCGCGCTGGCCTACCTGCTCGCGCCCAGACACGGCGTCATCGCCCGGCGGGTGCGCCGCAGCGCCGTCCGCACGGGCTGACCGGGCGCGCCCCGGCGCCGCGCGCCGCCGCGTCCTGCGGGCGATCTCACCGCGGCCCGCCGGCGGCGGTGAGCGCTCCGTTTCGCGAGTGTTACGGCAGGACACGCCCCGGCAACCCCGGCTGCATACCTTCGGTCGCGTCAGGCGAAGCCGTGCGTCGACCGAGGAAGGCCAGGCCGTGACCGCACAGAGCACGAGGACCCCGACCAGCGCCGGCGGGCGCTGGATCGCCCACTGGGACCCCGAGGACACCGCATTCTGGAACACGACCGGGCGGCGGGTGGCCAACCGCAACCTGTGGGCCTCCATCTTCGCCGAGCACATCGGGTTCTCGGTGTGGAGCCTGTGGTCGGTGCTGACCCTGTTCATGACCCCCGAGACCGGGTTCGACTACACACCGGCGCAGAAGTTCCTGCTGGTCTCGATCGTCTCCCTGGTCGGCGCGGTCCTGCGGGTGCCCTACACCCTGGCCGTGCTCCGGTTCGGCGGCCGCAACTGGACGCTGATCTCGGCGGGCGCGCTGCTGGTGCCCACCGCGCTGGCGGTGGTGCTCATCCAGCGGCCCGACACCCCCTTCTGGCTGTTCCTGGTGCTGGCGGCCACCGCCGGGCTGGGCGGCGGGAACTTCTCCTCGTCGATGGCCAACATCAACTCCTTCTTCCCCGAGCGCAGCAAGGGCTGGGCGCTGGGGCTCAACGCCGGCGGCGGCAACATCGGCGTGGCCACCGTCCAGCTCGCTGGCCTGGGCGTCATCGCCGCCTTCGGCGCCGCCCAGGGCCACCTGCTGGCCGCGCTCTACATCCCCCTGCTGCTCGTGGCCGCGGCGGTGGCCTGGACGCGCATGGACAACCTCACCGGCGCCCGCGCCGACGTCGGCGCCCAGATCGCCGCCACCAAGGACCGCCACTTCTGGATCATGTCCTTCCTCTACGTCGGCACCTTCGGCTCCTTCATCGGGTTCTCCTTCGCCTTCGGGCTGCTGCTGCAGAACCAGTTCGACCGCACTCCGCTGGAGGCGGCCGCGGTGACCTTCCTCGGCCCGCTGCTGGGTTCGCTGATCCGCCCGCTCGGCGGGCGGCTGGCCGACCGGTTCGGCGGCGCGCGGGTGACCCTGGTCGACTTCGCCGGGATGGCGGCGGGCACCGCCGTGATCGTGGTCGCCTCGCTGCAGGAGTCGCTGGCGCTGTTCACCGCCGGGTTCATCACGCTGTTCCTGCTCACCGGCATCGGCAACGGCTCGACCTACAAGATGATCCCGGCCGTCTACGCCGCCCGGGCCCAGAACCAGATCGCCGCGGGCGTGCCCGCGCAGCAGGCCCATGCGGAGAACAAGCGCATCTCCGGCGCGGTGCTGGGCCTGGTCGGTGCGGCCGGCGCGCTGGGCGGTGTGGGCATCAACCTGGCCTTCCGCCAGTCGTTTGCCAGCTTCGGCGACGCGATCCCCGCCTACGCGGCCTTCCTGGTCTTCTACCTGGTGTGCCTGGGGGTGGTCCACCGGGTCTACCTGCGCCGCCCGCGGGGCACCGCCGGCGTCCCGGCGGCTGCGGCCCCGGCCGAACACGAGCGGGCCGAGACCGGCGGGGCGCAGCGATGAGCACGGCCACGCACTGCCCCTACTGCGCGCTGCAGTGCGCGATGCACGTGGAGGCCGGCCCCGGCGGGGCCCCGGCCGCGCGCCCGGCACCGTTTCCCACCAACCGGGGCGGGCTGTGCCGCAAGGGCTGGACCTCGGCCGAGCTGCTGAACTCGCCCGAGCGCATCGTGCGGCCGCTGCTGCGCACCGACCGAAGCGGCGGCTTCGCCGCGACCGACTGGGACACCGCGCTGGAGCACGTGGCCGGCCGGCTGAAGGGGCTGAGCGCCGAGCACGGTGCGGACGCGGTGGCGGTCTTCGGCAGCGGCGGGCTGACCAACGAGAAGTCCTACCTGCTGGGCAAGTTCGCCCGCCTGGCGCTGGGCACCTCCCGGATCGACTACAACGGCCGGTTCTGCATGTCCTCGGCGGCCGCGGCGGGCGGCCGCGCCTTCGGCCTGGACCGCGGGCTGCCGTTCCCGCTGCCCGATGTGGCCTCGGCCGAGGTCGTGCTGCTGGCCGGGGCCAACCCGGCCGAGACCATGCCGCCGATGATGGGCCACCTCTCGGGGCCGCGGCTGATCGTGGTCGACCCGCGGCACTCGGCCACCGCCGAGCAGGCCCTGGCCGGCGGGGGGCTGCACCTGGCGCCGCGCCCGGGCACCGACCCGGCGCTGGCGCTGGGGCTGCTGCACGCCGCCCGCGCCCAGCACCTGCTGGACGAGGACTACATCGCCGCGCGCACCACCGGCTTCGACCAGGCGTGGAAGCACGCGGCGGCGTTCTGGCCCGAGCAGACCGAGCAGGTCACGGGCGTGCCCGCGCAGCGTGTGCGCGAGGCGGCGCGGCTCTTGGCCACCGCGCGGGGCGCCTACGTGCTGACCGGGCGCGGCAGCGAGCAGCACGCCAAGGGCACCGACACCGTCTCGGCCTGGATCAACCTGGCGCTGGCGCTGGGCCTGCCCGGCCGCGAGGGCTCCGGCTACGGCTGCATCACCGGCCAGGGCAACGGCCAGGGCGGGCGCGAGCACGGGCAGAAGGCCGACCAGCTGCCCGGCTACCGCAGGATCGACGACCCCGCCGCCCGCGCGCACGTGGCCGAAGTGTGGGGGGTCGATCCCGACGAGCTGCCCGGGCCGGGCCCGAGCGCCTTCGAGCTGCTGGACGCGCTGGGCACCGCCTCGGGGGCGCGGGCGATGCTGGTGCTGGGGTCCAATCCCGCGGTTTCGGCGCCCGACGCCGGGCGTGTCCGAAACCGGCTGTCGGCGTTGGATCTGCTGGTGGTCTGCGACTTCGTAATGTCCGAAACCGCGGCGATGGCCGATGTGGTTCTGCCGGTGGCCCAGTGGGCCGAGGAGCGGGGCACGATGACCAACCTGGAGGGCCGCGTGCTGCGGCGCCGGGCCGTACTCGCTCCGCCGCCCGGGGTGCGCACCGACCTGGAGGTCATCGCCGGGTTGGCCGTGCGGCTGGGCCAGCCGGCCGAGCGCTTTCCCACCGATGCCGACGCGGTCCTGGCCGAGCTGGGCCGCGCTTCGGCGGGGGGCGGCGCCGACTACGCGGGGGTGAGCCCCGAGCGGCTGGAGGCGGGCGAGGAGCTGTTCTGGCCGGTGGCCGACGCGGGGGCGAGCACGCCGCGGATGTTCTTGGACGGTTTCGCCCACCCTGACGGGCTGGCGCGGTTCGCGCCGGTGGGCCACCGGCCCGCGGCCGAGGAGCCCGACGCGGAGTTCCCGCTGATCGCGACCACGGGCCGGTTGATGGGCCATTACCAGTCGGGGGCCCAGACGCGGCGCATCGGCGAGTTGGCCGGTGCCGAGCCCGAGGCCTACGTGGAGGTGCACCCCGATACGGGAGTGCGCAGCGGGGTGGCCGAAGGGGACTGGGCGCGGGTGGTCTCGCGGCGGGGGGCGGCGCTGGCGCGGGTGCGCCTGCGGGCGGACGCGCGGCCCGACACGGTGTTCCTGCCGTTTCACTTCGGTGGGGAGGAGGCGGCCAACAACGTGACCAACCCGGCGCTGGATCCGGTGAGCCGGATGCCCGAGTTCAAGGTCAGCGCCATCAGGCTGGAGCGGGCCGACCCTCCGCAGGAGGCCGCCGCCCCACGTGCCGGAGCCGGGCAGCGCGGCCCGGCCCGGCCCGCCGGCTGAGACCCGCCGCGGCCCGCACCCGACCCCGCCGGCCCGCGAACCGGCGAGAGCGGGAGCGATGGCTCGGGTGCGGTGTCCCGGAACCGGGTCCACCCGCGACGTCCAGGTTCCACAGGTCGTGGCTCCCACAGGTAGTGGGCAGGAGCCGGTGCCCGCCCGCGCGGCACCCTCCGAGCCGAGGCCCCAGAGGTAGTGGGCAGGAGCCGGTGCCCGCCCGCGCGGCACCCTCCGAGCCGAAACCCAGAGGAAGGGAGGCCGGTGCCCGCGCGGCGCACTCCGCGCCGCGGCCGGCACCGACACGCCATGGTCCAACACACCGCGCGCCGCATCGTGGTGATCGGCAACGGCATGGTCGGCGCCCGCTTCGCCGAGGAGGTCGCCCGGCGCGACCCCGCCGGCGAGCGCGTCGGCGTCACCGTCGTGGGCGCCGAGGACGAGGCGGCCTACAACCGCGTCCTGCTGCCCGGCGTCCTCGCCGGACGCTACGCGCCCGACGACATCCGCCTGCCCGCGCCCGCCGAGTCGGCCGCGGTGGCCGTGCGCACCGGAACCGCCGCCACCGCGATCGATCCCGCCCGGCGCCGGGTCACCCTGGACGACGGCACCGGCCTGGACTACGACGAGCTCGTGCTGGCCACCGGCGCCCGCGCCGCGTTCCCGCCCATCCCCGGCCTGGCCGCCGCCGACGGCGCACCCGAACCGGGCGTCACCGCCCTGCGCGACCTCGCCGACTGCCGCCGCCTGTCCGCTCTGGCGCGCCCGGGCGGGCCCGTCGTCGTGCTCGGCGGCGGCGTGCTCGGCCTGGAGGCCGCCCGCGCGCTGGCCGAGCGCGGCATGCGCGTCTCGCTCGTGGAGTCCTCGCCCTGGATCATGCGCCGCCAGATCGACCGGCCCGCCGCCCAGATCCTGGCCGAGCAGTACTCGCGGCTGGGAGTGGCCGTGCACTCCTGGCGGGTGGCGGCCCGCTGGCTGCCGGGCACCGGGCTGGAGCTCGACGACGGCCGCGTGCTGCCCGGCGACGCCCTCGTCGTCACCGCCGGGGTCAAGGCCAACACCGAGATCGCCGCCGGCGCCGGAATCGACGTCGAGCACGGCATCGTCGTCGACGACACCCTGGCCACCGCCGACCCCCGGGTGCACGCCGTCGGCGACTGCGCCCAGCACCCCGGCGGCGGCGCGGGACTCGTCCAGCCCGGCTGGGAGCAGGCCGCCGTGCTCGCCGACCGGCTCACCGGCACCCGCCCCGAGGCCCGCTACACCGGCGCGCGCCCCGTCACCCGCCTCAAGGCCGAAGGCATCGAGCTCACCAGCATGGGCGAGGCCGAGGCCGACGACACCGCAGAGACCGTCACCATCGCCGACGCCCACGGCGGCCGCTACGCCAAGCTCTCGGTGCGCCAAGAACGCATCGTCGGCGCCGTGCTGCTCGGCTTCGCCGACCCCGCCTCGGCCATCGCCCGGATGTACGACGACGGCGCCCCGGTGCCCGCCGACCGCCTCGCCCTGCTCACCGGCCGGCCCGCGCCCGAAACCGGGGAGACCGGCGCCGGGCCCGCAACCGACCCCCTCGTGTGCCGGTGCAACGCCGTCACCCGCGGCGGCCTGGAGACCGCCTGGCTCGACGGCGCCCGCACCCGCCCCGACATCGCCGCCGCCACCCGCGCCACCACCGGCTGCGGGGGCTGCACCCGCGACGTCGACGCCCTGCTCGCCGGCTGGAACGGCGCCAGCCCCGTTGCGGCCCCCTGACACCCGCGGCCCCGGGGCGGCCCGGCGCGCCGCGTGTTTACCCCGCTGCGCCGCGGTCAGCGGAGCGGGAAGCAGCGCCGCCGGGCGAACACCGAGGAGCCGATGCACACCGACATCACGCTGACAGTGGACGGGCACAGCCGCGCGCTGCGCGTCGACACCCGCACCACCCTGCTGGACGCGCTCCGCGAACACCTGCGCACCACCGCGCCCAAGAAGGGCTGCGACCACGGCCAGTGCGGGTCCTGCACGGTCCTGCTCGCCGGCAGGCGCGTGGTCAGCTGCCTGATCCTGGCGGCCGCGGCCGACGGCGCCGAGGTCACCACCGCCGCCGGGCTGGCCCCCGAGGGCCGCGAGCACCCGCTCCAGCGCGCGTTCGTCGACCACGACGGCCTGCAGTGCGGCTACTGCACCCCCGGCCAGATCTGCTCGGCCGCGGGCGTGCTGGAGGAGGCCGCCGCCGGCTGGCCCAGCGCCGCCACACCGCCCGGCGAACCGGCCGAAGGACAGGCGGTGCCGCTCACCGACGCCGAGATCCGCGAGCGCATGAGCGGCAACCTGTGCCGCTGCGGCGCCTACGCCGGCATCGTCGCCGCCGTCGGCGAGGCCGCACGGGCCGCCGAGGCCGCCGACCCGGCCGCGACCGAGGCGCAGAGCGGAGGAGCCCGGTGAAACCCTTCGACTACCGCCGCGCCACCGACCCCGCCGACGCCGCCGCCCTGGTCGCCGACACCCCCGGCGCGGCCTTCCTCGGCGGCGGCACCAACCTCGTCGACCGCATGAAGCTGGGCGTGGCCGCCCCCGACATGCTCGTCGACATCACCGGCCTGGGCCTGGACGAGGTCGAGCCCCTGCCCGACGGCGGGCTGCGCATCGGCGCCAACGTGCGCAACAGCGACGCCGCCGCCCACCCGCTCGTCCGCGCCCGCTATCCGGTGCTCAGCCAGGCGCTGCTGTCGGGCGCCTCGGGCCAACTGCGCAACACCGCCACCACCGGCGGCAACCTGCTGCAGCGCACCCGCTGCGTGTACTTCCAGGACACCTCCACGCCCTGCAACAAGCGCGAACCCGGCTCGGGCTGCTCGGCGCTGGAGGGCTACCAGCGCTACCACGCGATCTTCGGAGCCTCACCCGACTGCGTGGCCACCCACCCCTCCGACATGGCCGTCGCGCTCACCGCACTGGACGCCCGGGCGGTCGTGCGCGACGCGGCCGCCGAACGGCGCATCCCCGTCGCGCAGCTGCACCGGCTGCCCGGCGAAGCGCCCGAGCACGACACCGTGCTCTCCCGCGGCGACCTGATCACCGCCGTGGAGCTGCCCGCCATGCCCATGGCGGCCCGGGCCCGCTACCGCAAGATCCGCGACCGCGCCTCCTTCGCCTTCGCGCTGGTCTCGGTCGCCGCCGCGATCGAGAGGGCCGAGGACGGCACCGTCGCCGACGTGCGCATCGCGCTGGGCGGCGTCGCGCACAAACCCTGGCGGGCGCTGCTGGCCGAGGAGGCGCTGCGCGGCGCCGCCGCCACCGACGGCGCCTTCGCCGCCGCGGCCGCGGCCGAGCTCGCCGAGGCCCGGCCCCTGCCCGGCACCGCCTTCAAGGTCCCGCTGGTCCGCGCCGCCATCACCGCCACGCTGCGCGAGGCCGCCGGCGGGCCGCCCGGCCGCGTCCCCGGGAAGGAGGAGCCGTGACCACCACCGCCGGCACGGGCACCGCCGCCGTCGGAACCGGCCCGCCGCGCGCGGACGGCCCCCGCAAGGCCGCTGGAGCCGCCGCCTACGCCTACGAGTACCCCGTCGCCGACCCCGCCTACATCGCACCCGTGCAGGCCACGGTCGCGCGCGGACGCGTACTGGAGGTCGACGCCGCGGCGGCCGAAGCCGTCGACGGCGTGCTGGCGGTCCTCTCACACGCCAACGCGCCCCGCCTGGACACCGGCGCCGAGCTCAGCGGACTGCAGCACGCGGCCGAGCTGGCCGTGCTGCAGTCCGACGAGGTCGCCTACCGCGGCCAGGTCGTGGCCGCCGTGGCCGCCGAGACCTTCGAGGCCGCCCGGCAGGCCGCCGCGCTGGTGACCGTGTCCTACGAGCAGCTGCCGCACGACCTCGACCTCTCCGACCAGCGCGCCGACGCCTTCGCGCCCGAGGAGGACCACCGCCAGGGCGACACGGCCGCCGCCGCGCCCGCCGACGCCGTGGTCGAGCAGACCTACACCACCGCGATGCAGCACAACAACCCCATGGAGCCGCACGCCACCATCGCCCACTACGGCGGCGGCGCCCTGACCCTCTACGAGTCCACCCAGGGCGCCCACGAGGTCCGCCGCACCGTCGCCGCGCTGACCGGCCTGGATCCGGAGCGCGTCCACGTCGTCGCGCCCTATGTCGGGGGCGGGTTCGGCTCCAAGGGGCCGCTGCACGCCCCCACCGTCCTGGCCGTGCTGGCCGCCCTGAGCCTGCCCGGCCGCCCGGTCAAGCTGGCGCTCACCCGCCGCCAGATGTTCACCCTGGTCGGCTACCGCAGCCCCACGATCCAGCGGGTGCGGCTCAGCGCCGGAGCCGACGGGCGGCTCTCGGGCGTGGACGTGCTGGCCACGGTGCAGACCTCCCGCCTGGCCGACTTCATCGAGCAGGCCGCGCTGCCGGCCAAGTCGATGTACGCCGCACCCCACCGGCGCATGGGCCACCGCGCGGTCCGGCTGGACGCCCCCGTGCCCACCTGGATGCGCGCCCCCGGCGAGTGCCCGGGCATGTTCGGGCCCGAGGTGGCCATGGACGAGCTCGCCTGGCAGGTGGGCCTGGACCCCGTCGAGCTGCGGCTGCGCAACGAGCCCGACCGCGACCCGCACACGCACAAGCCCTTCTCCAGCCGCAACCTGGCCGCGTGCCTGCGCGACGGGGCCCGCCGCTTCGGCTGGGCCCACCGGGCGCCCGAGCCCGCCGCCCGCACCGAGGACGGGTGGCGCACGGGCATGGGCGTGGCCGCCTCCGTCTACCCGGTCGTGCCGCCGCCCTCGGGCTCGCGCGCCCGCGTCCGCTACGAGGGCGAGGGCCGCTACCGGGTCTGCCTGGGCGCCGCCGACATCGGCACCGGCGCCTGGACCGCGCTCGCGCAGGTCGCCGCCGACGCCCTGGAGGTGCCGCTGGAGGACGTGCGCCTGGACCTGGGCGACACCGCGCTGCCCGAGGCCTCGCTGGCCGGCGGCTCCACCGGGCTGATGTCCTGGGGCTCGACGATCCACGCCGCCGCCGGCGCCTTCCGCGCCCGCCACGGCACCGCGCCCCGCCCCGGCGACGAGGCCGAAGCCGACCTGCCCGACAACCCCGCCCGCGACGACTACGCCATGTACGCCTACGGAGCGCAGTTCGCCGAGGTGCGGGTGCACGCCGAGACCGGCGAGGTCCGCGTGCCCCGGCTGCTGGGCGTCTTCGCCGCCGGGCGCATCGTCAACGAGCGCACCGCGCGCTCGCAGTTCCTGGGCGGCATGACCATGGGGCTGTCGATGGCGCTGCACGAGGAGAGCGTCGTCGACCCGCGCTTCGGCCACCCCGTCAACGGCGACTTCGCCGAGTACCACATCGCCGCCAACGCCGACGTCCAGGACATCCGGGCCCACTGGATCGACGAGGACGACCCTCTCGTCAACCCGCTCGGCGCCAAGGGCATCGGCGAGATCGGCATCGTGGGCACCGCCGCGGCCGTGGCCAACGCCGCCTACCACGCCACCGGCGTGCGGGTCCGCCGGCTGCCGGTGCGCCTGGACGCCTTCCTGGACTCCTGAGCCGGAGTCCGCCGCCGGTGCGGCGCACGCGCGCCCCGCGCGGCCGGGCGCCGCCGCCCGAGCGGTCGCACCGGCCCGCCCCCGCCCCGACGCGCTCGGGCGCACCTCCGCGCGCTCCCGCGCGTTGCACGCCCGCGCACCCGGGGCCGCGAAACCCCCGGTCACGGCGTTCACCAGTGCGCCACCTGCGCTGACAGGGAAACGAAACACCCCCTTCACCGACGGCTGACGGTCGCGAAACACGCTCCGGGTTGCCTGAGGGGCACAGAGCAGCGGTCTACCGCGCTCGGCGCCCCGCCCACCAGCGAGGAGAAGAACCCGGCATGAGACAGCTCGTGGTCATCGGAAACGGCATGGTCGGACACCGCCTCGTCGAGGCCGTCCTCAGCCGCGAGGCCGGCACCTGCTGGCACATCACGGTCCTGGGCGAGGAGCCCCGGCCCGCCTACGACCGCGTCGCCCTGTCCTCCTACTTCGACGGCGCCGGCGAGGAGGAGCTGCGCCTGCCCGACCTCCGGCGCCACCCCGGCGTGGACCTGCTGCTGGGCGAGCCCGCCACCGCGATCGACCGCGCCGCCCGCACCGTGACCACCGCCGCCGGCCGGGTGCTGGGCTATGACGCGCTGGTGCTGGCCACCGGCTCGTCGGCGTTCGTGCCGCCGGTGCCCGGCCGCGACCTGCCCGGCTGCCACGTCTACCGCACCATCGAGGACCTGGAGCACATCACCGCCACCGCGCAGGCGGCGACCGGCCGCGGCGACGCCGCGGGCGTCGTCATCGGCGGCGGCCTGCTCGGCCTGGAGGCGGCCAACGCGCTGAAGCTGCTGGGCATGCAACCCCACGTGGTCGAGATGGCGCCGTGGCTGATGCCCCGCCAGGTCGACGAGGGCGGGGGAGCGGTCCTGGGCCGCCTCATCGCCGACACCGGCGTCGCCTGCCACACCGCCGCCGGGCTCACCGGCATCGAACCCGCACCGCACGGCGGCGGTCTGCGCGTGCTGCTGGGCGAACAGGGACCCGACCAGCGCAGCGTCGACGCCGGCATCGTCGTCTTCTCCGTGGGCGTGCGCCCCCGCGACGAGCTCGCCCGCGCCGCCGGCCTGGAGACCGGGCCCCGCGGCGGCGTCGCCGTCGACGCCGCCTGCCGTACCGGAGACCCCCGCATCTACGCCGTGGGCGAGTGCGCCAGCGCCCAGGGGACCGTCTACGGCCTGGTCGCCCCGGGCAACGCCATGGCCGAGGTCGCCGCCGAGAACATCGCCGGCGGCGCGGCCGCGTTCACCGGCGGCGACACCTCCACCAAGCTCAAGCTGCTGGGCGTGGACGTGGCCAGCTTCGGCGACGCCCAGGGCGACACCGACGGCGCCCTGGAGGTCGTGCTCAACGACGCGCCCGGCCGCCGCTACGCCAAGCTCGTGGTCTCCGACGACGCCACGACCCTGCTGGGCGGCGTCCTGGTCGGCGACGCCTCGGCCTATGCCGGGCTGCGCCCGCTGGTGGGCCGCGAGCTGCCCGGCGACCCCCTCGACCTCATCGCACCCGACCGCGGCGGCTCCGGCGGCGGCGTCGGCGTGGCCGCGCTGCCCGACGACGCCCAGGTCTGCTCCTGCAACGCCGTCACCAAGGGCGCGATCCGCACGGCCATCACCGAGGGCAGCACCGACATCCCCGCCCTCAAGGCCTGCACCCGGGCCGGCACCAGCTGCGGCTCCTGCGTGCCGATGCTGAAGAACCTGCTGGCCGACTCCGGCGTCGAGCAGTCCAGCGCCCTGTGCGAGCACTTCGACCACTCCCGCGCCGAGCTCGTCGAGATCGTCACCGCCACCGGCGTCGCCACCTTCTCCGAGCTCATCGCCCGCCACGGCACCGGCCGCGGCTGCGACGTCTGCAAGCCCGCCGTGGCCTCCATCCTCGCCTCGCTGGGCGGCGGACACATCCTGGAAGGCGAGCAGGCCGCGCTGCAGGACACCAACGACCACTTCCTGGCCAACATCCAGCGCAACGGCACCTACTCGGTGGTGCCGCGCGTGCCCGGCGGCGAGATCACCCCGGACCGGCTCATCGCCATCGGCGAGGTCGCCCGCGAGTTCGGCCTCTACACCAAGATCACCGGAGCCCAGCGCATCGACCTCCTCGGCGCCCGCGTCGAGCAGCTCCCCGCCGTGTGGGCCCGGCTGGTCGACGCCGGCTTCGAGTCCGGCCACGCCTACGGCAAGGCGCTGCGCACGGTGAAGTCGTGCGTGGGCAGCACCTGGTGCCGCTACGGGGTGCAGGACTCGGTGGGCATGGCGATCCGGCTGGAGCTGCGCTACCGGGGCCTGCGCTCGCCGCACAAGCTCAAGTCCGCGGTCTCGGGCTGCGCGCGCGAGTGCGCCGAGGCCCGCGGCAAGGACTTCGGCGTCATCGCCACCGAGCGCGGCTGGAACCTCTACGTCGGCGGCAACGGCGGGTTCACCCCCCGCCACGCCGAACTGCTGGCCGGCGACCTCGACGACGAGACGCTCATCCGCTACATCGACCGGTTCCTGATGTTCTACATCCGCACCGCCGACCGGCTGCAGCGCACCGCCGCCTGGATCGAAGGGCTCGACGGCGGCCTGGACCACCTGCGCGCGGTCGTGGTCGAGGACCGCCTGGGCATCGCCGCCGACCTTGAGCAGGCCATGGAGCGCCACACCGCCGGCTACGCCGACGAGTGGCGCGGGGTGCTGGAGGACCCGGAGAAGCTGGCCCGCTTCGTCTCCTTCGCCAACGCGCCGGAGGCCCCCGACCCCACCATCGCCTTCGGCGTCGAGCGCGACCAGCCGGTACCGGCCGGGCCCGTGCCGCTGGGGATGCCGAGCGTGCCGGCGGGCGCGGCCGCGCCCGCCGGAGCGCTCCGCTGAGCGCCGCGACGACCCGATCCGCCCCGGCGCCGCGGCGCCGGGCGAACGAGCCCACCTTCAGGAGCGACGATGAGCACACCCACCCTTCCCGCGAGCCCCGATCGGTTGTGGGTCGCCGCATGCGGCTCCGATAGGCTCATTCCCGAACGCGGCGTCGCCGTCCTGCTGCCCGACGGAGGGCAGGTCGCCGTCTTCCGCACGCACGACGACGTGCTCTACGCCGTGGGCAACATCGACCCCTTCAGCGGCGCCGCGGTGATGTCCCGCGGGATCGTCGGCGACCGGGCGGGCGAGCCCACCGTCGCCTCGCCCATGCTCAAGCAGGTGTTCTCCCTGCGCACCGGACGCTGCCTGGACGATCCCGGCGTGGGCCTGGCCACCTACGCCGTGGAGCCGCGCGACGGCGTGGTCCACGTCTGCACCCGACCGGACGAGGCATCCCCATGACATCCACGCCGCCGACCGCGCCCGCCGCACGCGAGGCGCCCGACGACCCCGCCGACGACCGCTCCTCCTCCGGCGCCGCCACCGTGGCGCCGCTGGCCGGGTTCACCGTCGCCGTCACCGCCGCCCGCCGCGCCGACGAGCTGGCCGCGCTGCTGCGCCGCAAGGGCGCCGAGGTGGTCAGCGCCCCGGCGCTGCGCATCGTGCCGCTCAGCGACGACCAGCGCCTGGCCACGGCATCGCGCGAGCTGATCCGCCGCCCCGCCGACGTGGTCGTGGCCACCACCGGGATCGGGTTCCGCGGCTGGGTGGAGGCCTGCGACACCTGGGGCGGCGCCGAGCGGCTGGTGCGGGCCATGGGCTCCGCCCGGGTGCTGGCGCGCGGCCCCAAGGCCAAGGGCGCCATCCGCGCCGCGGGGCTGCGCGAGGAGTGGTCCCCGCCCTCGGAGTCCTCGGCCGAGGTGCTGGACTACCTGCTGGAGTCGGGAGTGGAGGGGCTGCGCGTGGCCGTGCAGCTGCACGGCGAGCCGCTGCCCGACTTCTGCGCCGCGCTGCGCATGGCCGGCGCCGAGGTCGTGGAGGTGCCCGTCTACCGGTGGATGGAGCCCGAGGACACCGCGCCCCTGGACCGGCTGATCGAGGACGTGGCCGCGGGCGGGGTCGACGCCGTCACCTTCACCAGCGCTCCCGCGGCCGCCGCCCTGCTCGACCGCGCCCGCCGCCAGGGCCTCCACCGCCCGCTCGTCGAGCGGCTGCGCGGCGAGACCATGGCCGTGTGCGTGGGCCCGGTCACCGCCCGCCCCCTCATGGGCGAGGACGTGCCCACCGTGTGGCCCGCCCGCGCCCGCATCGGCGCCATGGTCAAGCGCCTGGCCGAGGAGCTGCCCGAACGCTTCCCCGCCCTGCCCGTGGCCGGGCACCGGCTGCGGCTGCGCGGGCACGCCGCGCTGGTCGACGGCGCCGTCTGCCCGGTCTCGCCCGCGCTGATGCGGGTGCTGCGCGAGCTCGCCCGCCGCCCCGGCCAGGTCCGCGACCGCGCCGACCTGCTGGCCTCGCTGGGCGGCGACGGCGACGCCCACGCGGTCGAGACCGCGGTCGCGCGGCTGCGCAGCGCGCTGGGCGACCCCAGGATCATCCAGACCGTGGTCAAGCGCGGCTACCGGCTCGCGCTGGACACGGGAGAGTGCGCGCTGCGAGGAGACTGATGGAGCCCGCCACCCTGCTACTGGCCGTCCACGGCACCCGCGACCCGCGCGGTGTCGACGAGGCCCGCCGGCTGGCCCGCCGCGTCGCCGAGCTGACCGGGGCGCCGGTGCGGCTCGGCTTCGCCGACGTGCTCGCGCCCGACGTGGGCCGGGTCGCCGCCGCGATCGCGGGGCCCGTCGTGGTGGTGCCCGCGTTCTTGGCCGCCGGCTACCACGTGCGCGTGGACATCCCCGCCCAGCTGGAGCGCGCCGGCCGCGGCGACGCGGTGCTCACCCCGGCGCTGGGCGCCGACGACCGGCTGCTGGACGCGGCCGTGCGCCGCCTGCGCGAGGCCGGGCGGCGCCGCGCCGACGCCGTGGTGCTGGCCGCGGCCGGCTCCTCCGACCCCGACGCGCGCGCCGAGATCGCCGACGCCGCGCGGCGGCTCGCGCGCCGGCTGGGGGCGCCGGTGGAGGAGGGCTACGTGCCCACCGCCGCGGCGGCGGTCGCCGAGGCGGTGCGCCGGCTGCGCGCCCGCGGCCACCGGCGGGTGGCGCTGGCCTCGTGGCTGCTGGCGCCGGGCCTGTTCCATCAGCGCCTGGCCGAGGCCGGCGCCGACGCCGTCGCCGAACCGCTGTGCCCCGACGCCGGTGTCGCCGCGGCCGTGGCCGCCCGCTACCGGCGGGCCGCCGTCCTCGCGGCGGCCTGACTGGGCGCGCTGGCGCGCCGCCCGCGTCTGCGGGCCGGCGGGGCCGCCACCGGCGGGGACGTTTGACCGCACCTCCGCCAGGGGGTAGACACTGGGAGCAGTCGTCCCGGGAACCAGTACAAACCAGACGAAGTGGATGAATGCGAACAGCTGTCGCATATCTCATAGAGACGGCAATCCACTCAAGGTATCTGATTTGGTGAGTAGTCCCACAAATCGTCACCCCCTGGACGCGTTACCGTCCCGTGATGAATAATCTCGAAGCGGCGCACCTCGAACCCGCCCGCGGGCCGCCGAACCCGCGCCGAGGCCACCGCCGACACCCCCTGACCTGGGTGGCTTCCGCCGCGCTCCCTCGCGACCGCACCGCACCCCCGCCGGTTGCCGGCGCGGCCGTCCGCAGTCCCCGTCCGAAGGGCATTCCGCCGTGGGCAACCATGCGCCCTCCCGCACCTCCTTGCGGGACCGCCTCAAAGAGAAACGCTCGATCGTCGTCATCAGCGCCACCGGCGCCGCGCTCATCGCAGCCGGAACCGCCGGCGCCGCCACCGTCGACCGCCTCGCCGCCGCGCCCCAGTCCGCCACCGGCAAGGCCGCCCTGCCCCCCGCCGAGACCGCCGACGACCGCCCCGCCCCCCAAGGCTCGCCCGGCCAGGACCACGACGAGGCCCAGCAGCAGCGCCAGCAGGCGCTGGAGGCCGCCACCCAGTCCTTCACCGGCACCACCACTCAGGAGCACAAGCCCGAGCCCGACCAGGACACCGGCGGAACCGGCGGCTCGGACCAGGCGGCCGACATGAGCCCCACCGGCGAGGGCGGCGCGTGCGAGGCCTCCATGTACAGCGAGCCCCAGCCCACCGCCAGCGGCGAGCAGTTCGACCCCAGCGCCATGACCGCCGCGCACAAGAGTCTGCCGATGGACACCATGGTCCGGGTCACCAACCCCGGCACCGGCGAATCGGTCACCGTGCGCATCAACGACCGCGGCCCCTACATCGCCGGACGCTGCCTGGACCTGTCCACCGCCTCCTTCGAGCAGATCGCCTCGCCCGACGCCGGCGTCGTCGACGTCCGATGGCAGGTCGTCAGCTGACCGCCGCGGCCTGAGCTCCCCGCAGCCCGCCGCCCCCCGCCCGCGCCCGCGCGCTCACGAGCACCCGCCCGAGCACGCCCCGCCGCGCGCAGCGCCCGCGCCCGCACCCACCCGCGTGGCAGAATGCGGCGAGACGCCGGTACAGGAGTGACGGCGGGGAAGGGAGAGGCGGGTGTTCCGCACCGAATCGGGCCAGGTCATCTCGCCCACCGACCTGGTCGACACCATGGAGTGCGAACACCGCAGCGCGCTGCGCATCGCCGCGGCCGAGGACGTCCCCGGCGCGCCCGCCCCCACCGACCTCGACCCGCTCGTCGCCCAGCAGGGGGCCGCACACGAGCAGGCCGAGCTCGACAGGCTGCGCGGCCTCTTCGGCGACGGCGTGGTCGCCATCGCCGACCCCGCCCCCACCGACGCCGCCCTGCGCGCCGCCGCCGAAGCCACCGCCGAGGCGATGCGCGCCGGCGCCCCCGTCGTCTACCAGGCCTGCTTCTACGACCCCGTCACACCCGGCGTCGCCTTCCACGGCCGCGCCGACTTCCTCATCTCCACCGCCGTGGACCCCGCCACCGGCGCCGCGCGCCCCGGCGCCCCGGTGCGCTACGAACCCTGGGACACCAAGCTCGCCCGCCGCCCCGGCCCCTCGGCGATCCTCCAGCTCACCGCCTACGCCGCCGCCCTGGAACGCACCGAGACCGGCCGCGGCGAGCACATGCACCTGATCACCGGCGACCGCGGCGTGCACACCCACCGGGTCGCCGAGTTCCTGCCCGTTCTCGACGGCGTCCGCCGGCGCCTCCTGCAGGCCCTGGGCGAGCCGCCCGCCCTGCCCGACCCCCTCTGGGCGCCGCCCCGTCCCGCATGCGACGGCTGCGGCTACAGCGCCCTGTGCGCCGAAGGCCGCGCCGCCGCCCGCCACCTCTCCCTGGTCGCCGGACTCCGCACCGACCAGGCCCGCCGCCTCGACGACTGCGGGATCTCCACCATCGACGCCCTCGCCGCGGCGAGCGAGGACGACCGCCCGCCCGCCATGCCCCGCCACTCCTTCACCCGGCTGCGCGAGCAGGCGGCCCTGCAGGTGCGCCAGGACGCCACCCGCACCGCCGAGGACCCCCAGGGCACCGTCATCGCCGAGGTCCACTCGCCCGAAGGCCTGGCCGCCCTGCCCCCGCCCAGCCCCGGCGACGTCTTCTTCGACATGGAGGGCTACCCCTACTACGACGGCGCCGACGGCCGGGGCCTGGAGTACCTCTTCGGCGCCGTCACCCCCGCCGCCGACGGCGCGGGCACCGAGGAGTTCCACGCCTTCTGGGCCCACGACCGCGCCCAGGAGAAGCGCGCCTTCGCGGACTTCGTCGACTTCGTGTGCGAACGCATCGACGCCGACCCCGGCGCCCACGTCTACCACTACGCCTCCTACGAGGCCGACCGGCTCAAACTCCTGGCCGCCGCCTTCGGCACCCGCGAGGCCGAGGTCGACGAGCTGCTGCGCCACCGCCGCCTCGTCGACCTCTACACCGCCGTGAAGAAGAGCCTGCGCGTCTCCCAGCGCTCCTACTCCATCAAGTACCTCGAACCCCTCTACCTGCCGCAGAGCCGCGGCGGCGAGGTCACCACCGCCGCCTCCAGCATCGACGCCTACGCCGACTACCTCGCCGCCGCCGAGGCCGGCGAGACCGAGCGCGCCGACAAGATCGTGCGCGCCATCGCCGACTACAACCGCGACGACTGCGTCTCCACCGCGCGCCTGCGCGACTGGCTGGAGGACCTGCGCACCCGCAACGGCATCACCGCCCGCCCCGCCGGCCAGAGCGAGCTCGCCGCCGAGGACGCGGACGAGCGCGCCGCCGAGCGGCGCCGCCGCCGCGAGGAGCAGGAGGCCCGGCTGCGCGCCCTGACCGACCCCCTGCTGGAGGGCGTCGCCGACGACCCCGCCGCCCGCACCCCCGACCAGCACGCCCGCGCACTGCTGGCCTCCCTGGCCGGCTACTACCGCCGCGAGGAGAACCCCTCGTGGTGGGACTACTTCCGCCGCGTCTCGGCCCCCATCGAGGAGCTGGAGGCCGACAACGAGTGCCTGGTGCCGCTGCGCGCCCGCATGGGGGAGTGGCAGGAGCCCACCGGACGCCAGAAGCTGGCCCGCCGCGAGGTCGAGCTGCGCGCCGACCCCGCCCGCCCCCACCCCTTCACCGCGGGCGACTCCGTCCGGCTGCTGTACACCGGGGCACCCGGCCAAGAGGCCGACACCGTCAGCGCCGCCGTCGAGACCGCCTCACCCGAGCGCCTCACCCTCGTCGAGACCTCCGCACCCGGCGAGACCTACGCCCGCGCCCCCGCGGCCGTGCTGCCCGGCGCGCCCGTGCGGTCGGCACCCAAGGACGACGCCCTGTGGTCCCTGGCCGCCGAAGCGGTTGAGGCGCTACCCGAGCTGCCTCCGCGCGCCGGCCTGGACGTCCTGCGCCGCCGCCCGCCGCGCACCCGCGACGGCGCGGGCCTGCCCGACCCCGCCGAGCACGGCGGCGACCTGGTCGCCTCGGTCATCGCCGCCGTCGACCGGCTCGACTCCTCCTACCTCGCCGTGCAGGGCCCGCCCGGCGCCGGCAAGACCTACCTGGCCGCCCGCCTGATCACCCACCTCGTGGCCTCCGGCCGCACCGTCGGCGTGTGCTCCACCAGCCACAAGGCCGTGGAGAACGTCCTGGCCGCCGCCGCACACGCCGCCCGCACCGCCACCGCCCCGGGCGGCGACCCGGCGCGCCCCCCGCTGCCGATCGCCAAACGCCCGCCCTCCGGCAAGGCCGACCCCGAGGCGCCCTGGGACCAGCCCAAGAGCCCCAAGGACTTGGCCGCCTGGCGCGCCGGACACACCGGCGGCCACCTCGTCGGCGGCACCGCCTGGAACCTCGCCAACCAGGCGATGCGCGCCGACCCGCTCGACGTGCTCATCATCGACGAGGCCGGCCAGTTCGCCCTCGCCGACACCCTCGCCGTCTCCACCGCCGCACGCGACCTCGTCCTGCTCGGCGACCCCCAGCAACTGCCCCAGGTCGTCCAGGGCGCCCACGGCGAGGGCGCCGCGGCCTCGGCCCTGGAGCACCTGGTCGGCGGCGCCGAGATCATCGGCCCCGACCTCGGCTACTTCCTGGACCAGACCCGCCGCATGCACCCCGCCGTGTGCGCCCCCGTCTCCCAGCTGTCCTACCGCGGCCTGCTGCGCGCCCACCCCAGCGCCGCCGAACGCGCGATGGCCGGCGTCGACGCCGGCCTCTACCGCTGCGAGACCGAGCACACCGGCCGCACCACCCACAGCCCCGAGGAGGTCGAGGCCGTGGTGGCCATCGCAGCCGACCTGGTCGGGCGCACCTTCCACGAACCCGGCGCGGTGGCCGACCGCGAGATCACCGGCGAGGACGTCCTGGTCGTCGCACCGTTCAACCTCCAGGTCCGCGCCCTGCGCCAGGCCTTGGACGCCGCCGGGCTCGCGGGCGTGCGCGTGGGCACCGTCGACCGCTTCCAGGGCCAGGAGGCACCCGCGGTCATCTGCTCCATGACCGTCTCCAGCGCCGCCGACGCCGCCCGCGGACTCGACTTCGTACTCTCCCGCAACCGCCTCAACGTCGCCCTCTCCCGCGCCCAGACCGTGGCCGCGCTGGTCTACTCGCCGCAGCTGGCCGCCTCGGCACCGCGCTCGGTCGCCGAACTGCGCGTACTCGCCGGCTTCGCCGGCCTGCGCGAGGCCGCGGCACCCCGCCGCCACCCCGCTGCCTCCACCGCCGCCAGCGGAGGCTGACGCGGGCCCGCGGGCGGTCCCGGCTTGATCATCAGGCGCAGGCCGAGTTGGATGTCCCCTATGGCAGAGACCCGGCCCGAAGCGCCCCGGCGATACCGGAGAATCGTCTCCAGGACGCCGCGACCGACCCTCGCGCCCGCTCCGCTCCGCCGCGGCCGCCCCGCGGCCCACGGCCCGACCGGCACCGCGCCGGCGTGCCCCGACACCCGCACACTCCGCGCCGCCCCCGGCGGCCGCATCGTTGGGAGAAGGTTCCCCCGTTGACGCCTGCAGAGAACGGAGACCGGCAGATCCGCAACACCCGCCACCCTCTGGGAGTCCGGATCACCGCGGGCGTGCTTGGCGCCGCCTGCCTGGTACTGGGCCCGATCGGCTACCTGCGCGCCATCGCGGCGGGCGAGGGGTCCGCGGCCGAGTGGTACACCCTGAGCTTCAGCGCGTCGGTGGGACTGCCGCTGCTGGCCGCCGCGATCACCACGGTCGCCGGCGACCGCCGCGCGGCGCTGTGGTCGCTGGCCCTGCTGGGCTGGCCGCTGGTCTACGTGACCGCCGTCCACGTGCTGCTCGCGACCTGAACCGGACATCGCAGCGGCCCGAGGACGCTACGTTGGGGCCGGGGCGCCCGCCCCGGGCCCGCCCGCGACCGACGCGACGAGAGGCACCCGTGTCGCCTAAGAAGAGATCCAAGAAGCCCGGCCGCTCCGCCGGCGGCGCACGGCCGCCCACCGGCACCGCAGGCGCCGCGCCCACCCGAACCGCCCCGGAGCAGGAGAGGAAGGACGCCGCCGCCTCCGGCGTCAGCCGCACCCCGGTCGTGCTCGACGACCGCCGCCGCTGGCCGGTGGCGGTGTGGGCCGCCCTCACCGCGGTGTGGACCCTGGGGTCGCTGCTGTTCTTCGTGCTCTTCCTGGCCGAGGGCTTCGCCATGCTCGGCGAGACGGACGACGGCGCCGCCTCCGCGGGCATGCGCACCGCCGCCTGGTACCTGCTGGGACTGGTCGTGTGCGCCCTGGTCGCCCCCCTGGCCGGAGCCGTGTGGGCGGCGCTGCTGCGCCGCCGGATCGCGGCGATCCTGTTCACCGTCGCCCTGCTGCTCTCCGGGGGCGCCCTGTTCTCCCTGGACACCCCGGCGGGCATCGCCGAGGCGATCGGCAACGGCATCGCCTCGGGCTGAGGTGCCGCGCAGGCACTCCGCACGCGCCGCGCCGCGCCCCCGCGCGCACACGCCCGGCACCATGGGCCATCATGGCCTGCGTGGCCAACGACGACACCCCCCGCATCCGCGACAGCGCACACGGCGACCCCGAGCCCGGCACCGCCCCCGACACCGGTGCCGACGGCGTCGCCGAGATCGTCCCGGCCGAGGTGCGCGAGCACCTGGTGCGCGGCACCCGCAGCGTCCTGGTCGACGAAGGCGCCCTGGACGCGGTCCGCCGCCGCTTCGACGACGAGCAGGCCGGCGCCCTGGGCCGCTACCTCGCCTCGGCCCAGTCGGCCAACACCCTGCGCGCCTACCGCTCCGACTGGATCGCCTTCACCGCCTGGTGCCTGGCCGAGGGGCGACGGTCCCTGCCCGCCGACCCCGTCGACGTGGCCGTCTACCTCGCCGCGGCCGCCGACACCGTCCGCCCCGACGACCCCGGCCGCTGGGCCCTGGCCCCCTCCACGCTGGAGCGCAAGGCCGCCGCGATCGCCGCCGTCCACGGCGCCCAGGGCCTGGCCGCACCCACCCGCACCGAGGTCGTACGCATGACCCTGCGCGGGATCCGGCGGCGCCGCCGCGCGGCGCCGCGCCGCAAGCGCCCGCTTCTGCTGCCCATGCTGGAGACGCTGCTGGCCGAGCTTCCCGAGGCCGACGACCCCGTCGGCGGCATCGCCCGGCGCCGCGACGCCCTGCTGCTGCTGGCCGGATTCGCCGGGGCCCTGCGCCGCAGCGAGCTGGCAGCCCTGGCCTTCGACGACGTCGCTCTCGACGCCGACCACCGCAGCGGCGACCCCATGATCGTCGTCCGCCTCGGCGCCACCAAGACCGACCAGGCCGCCCGCACCGAGCAGCAGATCGCCCTGCCCCGCGGGCGCCGCCCCCGCACCTGCCCCGTGTGCGCCTTCGCCGACTGGGCCGACCTGCTCGAAGCCCGCCGCGACGGCGGCGCCGAAGCCGTGGCCGAACACCTCGCCCGCACGCCTGCAACCCGGCCCGGGGCCCACCGCTGCCACACCTACACCGGCACCGACCTGGCCGACGGCACCGGCCGCCCCCTGTTCCCGCCCGTGGACCGCCACGGCCGCATCGGCGACCGGGCCGTCTCCGGGCGCGCGGTGGCCGACCTCGTCAAGCGCTACACCCGCCGCGCCGGCCTGGACGCCGACGCGTTCTCCGGCCACTCGCTGCGCGCCGGCTTCGCCACCCAGGCGGCGATGGGCGGCGCCAGCGACCGCGAGATCATGCGCCAGGGGCGCTGGAGCAACCCGCGCACCGTCCACGGCTACATCCGCACCGCGAGTCCGCTTGAGGACAATGCGGTGACCCGTTTGGGCCTGTGATCAACCCGAGCCCGAAATATGTCAAGATGCGTGCGTGATCGATGAGTTTCGTGCGGCCTTCCAGGAGCTGATCGACGCCTCGGTCTCGACCGACCCCGGGCGCTTTCCTCCGGCCGTGCACACGGTGCACCAGCTGGCCGCAGAAGTGCCGCCAAGCGAGCGCGAGCTGGCGCTGGAGGCGCTGGGCCCCTTCCTCGGAGGAGGCCACACCGCCCCCGGCGTCGCCGCCGACCTGTCCCTGATCGCCGGAGCCCTGGTCGAGATGGGCGCCGACCCCGGGCCGGCGGGGGCCGAGGTCGTGCGCCTGCTGCGCAGCATCGGCCAGGGCGCGGCCGTCTTCCTGCACGCCTGGGAGCAGACCGGCGGCGGATTGGCCCCCGAGCCCGACGAGATCACCGCCGCCGCCGAGGAGCGCGTCGCCGCGCGTCTGGGCGAGAGCGCTCCCACCGCTACGGTCTGCTGGTGGACCATCCGCCGCTACGGACTGGCCGCCCGGACGATGCTCACCACGGCCGGCGTCCGCAGCGCCGTGCGGGCCGACTCCGAACTGCGCGCCGAACTCGTCGCCATCTCCAACCAGCTCAGCGGCGTGCTCCCCGAGTTCGGCGAGATCCGCGCCCTGCTGCGCATGGCCGAGGCCACCTCCGCCGTGGTGCTGGACCGCTCCTCGGGGCGCGCCTTCCGCGTGCTCTTCGACGGCATCGGCGACAACTTCCAGCTGCACACCCTGCTCGCCGACGCGCTCATCGGCCCCGAGGGGCGCGGCCTGCCCGGACGCCGCCCCGACCCCCGCTGGACCGCCGCCTTCCGCGACGGCCGGCCCGACCCCCAGGCCCGCGTGGTCCAGGGGTGGTGGAACCTCGTGGCCCTGGACGGCTCGTGGGTCTGGAACGAGGGCGTGCCCGCCGACATCCCCACCGTGGACGGCGAGCACGTGCTGGTGCTGGAGGAGCAGCCCTACCCCCGCTCGTGGAACGCCGGGCGCCGCCACCCCGTGGTGAACGGCTGGCTGGAGGTCGAGGAGGAGGTCTCCGCCGAGGAGGCCCAGGCGTGGTGGAGCCGCGCGGCGCCCGCACCCGCCTCCACGCGCCCCCACATCGGCCCGGAGCCGGAGGGGGAGCCGGGGACCCTCGACACGGCGGTACCCGCCCGCGGAGGCGGTACGGCCGCCGAGGAGCGCGCACCCGCCGCCCGCCCCCAGGAGTCCGCGGGCCCGCCCTACGGCGGCCCCGCGGCCGCGCCCGAGCCGGCGGCCCCGGCAGCCGGCGTCGGGGCCGCCGATGCCGCCGACGCCTTCGGCATCGCAGCGGCGGTGGGGGAGGAGCATCCCGAATCGGCACCGGACCCCGCCGCACGGCCCTCCGGCGACGCCGCCGAGACCGGCCGGGCCTTTGCGGTGCAGGCGCCCCCGGACCCCGACTCGCTCGGGGCCGCCCGCGAGCGGCTTCCGGAGGGCGTCTCCAAGGGCTTCGCCCCGATCCCCGGCGGCTCCGCGAACGGCTCGAACCCGCCCGCCCCCGAGTCCCTCGCGCCGCGGCCCGCCGCAGCAGCGCCGCCTTTCGGGTCCGACAAGCCCGCCGAAAGCGAGCGGCCCGCCGACCGCCCCGAGGAGGACCCCGGCGACGAGGCCCCCGCACCGCCGCTCGGGGAGCCCGCGACGGAACCGCAGCCCGCGGCGCCCGCGGCCGCCGCCGGCGAGGACGGCACCAATCAGCCTGCCGCCGCCGATGACCCCTCCGACGAGGAGGCGACCGACGGTGCGGATGAGGACGGCGCGTCCGCGGCGGGGGAGCCGGGCCCGAGGCGCGAGGCCGCCGCGCCCCCGCTGCCCCCGCTTCCTCCGGGCGTCTCCGACAGCTCCGGCTGGGGCCCGCGCTGGCTCTGACCCGGGTGGCCGGGCCCGAGGGGGAGACGCGCGAGGGGCAGGCCCGCAGCGGGGGTGCGGGCGTCTACCGGGAGCAGGCGCTTCGGCGGGCCGACAGTCGGCTCAAGTAAATCTACATCGTAAAGGCGATGGTTCGCGGTTCCCGGCCGTTGCGATCCGCGGCCGGTAGGGGAGCGGAGCCGCTGCGACTCCGGCGCACCGCCCGGCGGCCTCCGCGGCGGCGAGAGCGCGCACGAGTGCGGACGGACCGGCGGTCGGCGCAGCGGTCCGCTCTGCCGGGAACGGGGAACCGGCAGCGCGCGCCGCGCTCAGGCCCGGGCGGTACGGCGGTGTGCGGCGCCGGTCTGTTGCTCCTCGTAGTCCTCGTCGTAGAGGCCGTCGAAGTACTCGTCCTCTGTCACGCCCTGCTCGCGCTCCTTGCCCGCCCAGCGGGAGGGGGCCAGCATCGGGACGAACAGCGCCAGGCCCAGGGGCAGGTAGGCCCCGATCGACAGCAGCGTCACCGCACCCTCCACGCCGGGCAGGGCGGGCACCCGCTCCACCAGCGCGGGGCGCAGGACCTGCACGGCCGTGAACCCGATCAGCGCCAGCCCCGCGATACCGGGCAGCAGCGGCGTCAGCCGCGGCGGCACCAGGACCAGCGCCACCAGCAGCCCCACGACCGTCGCGGCTCCCAGCGCGACGGCTCCGTCGACGGTGGCGAGCGAGTGGCCCGTCTCCTCCAGGCCGACGAAGCGCGGCAGCGTCCACCCGGTACCGAGCATGAGCACCGGCGCGAGCGCCAGGCCGACGATGAATCCCACGAAATGTCGCACGAGTCTTCTCCTCAGCTGTATAGGGGCGGCGGGCGGCGGTTCGGCGCCGCTCCGCCGGCCTCCGGCGGTCGGCCGGCGCGTTCGTGCGCGGCTGACCGCGCGGTCCGGCACCGCCCGACGCGACTCCACGGGGAGTACGGGGAGTTGGGCATGCACCATAGCGACATTTGCCGCCAAATGGGCATAGTCCGCACGCCCCGTGGCGATCCAAAGGGTCATCACGCAATCCCGCAGGGTGGCACAACGCAGTTGGGGGCGACCGGAACCACCCGGAATCGGCCTGTGAAAACCGGGCAAACTCACTCTGCGTCACCTCGCCCGACCGCGCACCGCGCGCCTAGGCTGGGTCCGTGAGCAACACAGAACCCGCAGGCGGCTCTGAGCCCGAGCCCGACCCCGAGGTCGTCGAACTGGCCAGCCGCGTCTTCGACCTCGCCCGCCGCGGTGAGACCGACCTTCTCGCGGCCTACCTCGACGCCGGACTCCCGGTGAACCTCACCAATGACAAGGGCGACACCCTCGTCATGCTCGCCGCCTACCACGGCCACGCCCGCACCACCGCCCTGCTGTGCGACCACGGCGCCGACCCCGACCGGCTCAACGACCGCGGCCAGTCGCCGCTGGCCGGGGCGGTCTTCAAGGGCGAGGACGAGGTGGTCGACGTGCTCGTCGACCACGGCGCCGACCCGGGGGCCGGCACCCCCTCGGCCCGCGATGCCGCCCGCATGTTTGAGAAGGAGCACTACCTGCGGCGGTTCGCCGACCGGCCGTGACCCGGTCGGCGGGCGCGGGGGAGTGCGGGGCCAGGGCCCAGCGGCGGATTTCCGGGAGCGCCGCGGCGCGGGGGAGCGGCGGCCGGACCGAGCGCGTCCATCGCCGCCGACATGTCGCGCAAAATGAATCTACGCTGTAAAGGCGGTCGTGGATTTCACTCCACCGCTCTACCAGGCAGCCAACCCTCAGCCGCTCTCCAGAACCCGCCGACCGTGCTCCATATACAGCGTGGACCCGCGCATGAGGGCCTCCGCGGCGGCGGTGACGCGCCGGCGCGTCACCTCGCCCAGCAGCTCCGCCGACTCCTCGGGCGCGGCCAGCATCGCGTCGCTCAGCTCGTCGGGGGGCAGACGCACCCGCGCGAGGTCCGCCTCCTCCAGCGCACCCGAGAAGACGAAGACCGTCGCCGGCCGCCGGTCGGGATGCAGCTCGGGCGGCAGCCAGTCAACGCAGACGAGCCGGTCCAGCACCGGCACGAACCCCAGCTCCTCGCCGCACTCGCGCCGGCAGGCCGCCAGCGGCGACTCGCCCTCCTCGATGACGCCGCCGGGCAGCGACCAGCCCGGCTTGTAGGTGGGCTTGACCAGCAGCAGCCGCCCGTCGGCGGTGCTCAGCAGCGCGGCGGCCGCCCCCCGGCTGCGGGGCAGGCCCTCGAAGAACGCGTACTCGGAGTCGGCGACCACGCCGCCAGACTACGGACCGGCCCGGCAGATCCCGGCAGCCGGGGCGGCGCGCCGCCGCACATCCCGGTGCCCGGCGGGCGGGCGCGCGGCGCGCCCCTCGGGACTCACCGCGACGCGGCGGCCCCGCCCTCATCGGGCCGGTCGCCGCCCCGCTCCGCCGCTCCCGCGCCCGGCGCGGCCGCCGAGCCCAGCGGGGTCCGGCTCACCGGCCGGCGGCCGAACCGCCGCCGCAGCTCGTAGGCCACCAGCACCACCGCCACCGCGGCCAGCGTCGCCCACAGCGGCAGCCGCTGGTCGGGCAGCAGCGCCATCGCCCCCAGGATCGCGAGCAGCCCCGCCAGCGTCGCCCAGCTCAGGTACGGAAACCCCCACATCCTGAACCGCAGGGCGCCGGGGTCCTCGCGGCGCAGCCGCCGGCCCAGCACCAGCTGGGAGGCCACGATCGTCAGGAACAGCACGAGCAGGATCGCGCCGATCGAGGCCACCAGGAACGCGAAGACCGTCTCCGGCCACAGGTAGTTGCCCACCACCGACGCGTAGCCCACGGCGGTGCCCAGCAGGATCGCCCGGGTGGGTACCCCGCGTCGGCCCACGGCCGCCAGCGCCCCCGGCGCGTCGCCCTGGCGGGTCAGCACGTGCAGCATCCGCGAGGAGGTGTACAGCGCCGCGTTGAGCACGCTCAGCACGGCGATGAACACCACCACCTCCATGACCAGCGGTGCGGCGGGCACCCCGACCCGCTCCATCACCGCGACGAACGGGCTGCGCAGCAGCTCGGCGCTGTCCCACGGCAGCACCGCCACCACCACCACGATCGAGGCGACGTAGAACAGTCCGATGCGCCAGAGCACGTTGGTGGTCGCGCGCGCCACCCCGCGCTCGGGCTCGTCGCTCTCGCCCGCCGCGATGGTGACGATCTCCACGCCGCCGAACGAGAACAGCACGACCACCGTCGCCGCCAGCACCGCGCCCCACCCGTTGGGCGCGAAACCGCCGTGGGCCCACAGGTTGTCGACCGTGGGGCCCGCGCCGCCCGGCCACAGACCCGCCGCGAACAGTCCGCCCAGCACCAGGAACGCCACGATCGTGGCGACCTTGACCAGCGAGAACAGCGTCTCGGTCTCACCGAACACGCGCACCGAGACCAGGTTGGCGCCCGTCATCACCAGCAGCAGCCCCAGCGACAGCAGCCACCCCGGCAGCGGCACCCACGCCCCCAGCGTGGCCGCGCCCGCCACCGACTCCGCCGCCACCAGCACGCTGTACATCCACCAGTACAGCCACCCGATGCAGAACCCGGCGCGCGGCCCCAGCGCCAGGCGCGCGTAGTCGGAGAACGACCCCGCCGACGGCCGGGCCACGACCATCTCGCCCAGCGCCCGCAGCGTCAGCAGCACCAGCGCACCCGCCAGCGCATAGGAGAGCACGGCGGCCGGGCCCGCGGTCGTGATCACGGCGCCGGAGCCGATGAACAGCCCGGCGCCCACGGCCCCGCCGATGGCGATCATCGCCATGTGCCGCCGCCGCAGTGAGTGCGCCAGCCCCGACGTGCCGGAAGAGGTCGCGGTTGAGGTGCTGTCCCTGGTCACGGGCACCGAGGGTAGCGGCTGTGCGCGAGTGCCCCGTCACACCCCGGTCGCCCCGCGCCGCGGCGGCGGCGCTCCCTCCGGCGGGGGAAGCGGCGGCCGGTCCCGCGTGCGAGTATCGCCCTGTGCCCCACATCCGCCGCCTGCTGAGCCCGCTCACCGCGGTCGCGACCTACACGCGCTGGGTCCACCTGGTCCTGGGCGGAGTGGTGTTCATGCCCTACCTCATGGCCACCGCCGTGCTCGCCTCGCTGATCCTCGCCGGAGGCGGCGGGCCCGGCGCCGGTTCGCCTGACTCGGCGCTGGCGGTGGGGCTGGTGCCGGCGCTGCTGCTGATCGCGGCCACCGCGTGGCTGCCCGGCGTGCGCACCATGTCGACCCACCTGGTGCGCGCCCTGGTCACGGGCGCGCTCGCCGCCGAGGAGGTCGCCGAGGCCCGCACCCGGCGCAGCCGCATGCGCACCGCCCTGTGGCTGGTGCTCCATCTAAGCGCGGGGTTCGCGGTGTGCCTGACCACCATGCTGGGGCTGACCCAGTCGGCCGTGCTGGCCGCCACCGCCGTCGTGCCCGACCCGGCCGGGCTGATGGAGGGCTCGCTCTATCCGCTGGGCGGCTCCCCGCCCGCGCCGGCCGAGCGCATCGCCGCGTCCTTCGCCGGTGCCGCCCTGCTGCTGGCGGTGATCTACACGGTGGCCGGCCTCGGCGCGCTCATGTCCCGGCTCGCGCCGGTGCTGCTGGGGCCCTCGGCGGCGGAACGGCTGGCGGCGGCCCAGCAGCGCGTGGAGACCCTGGCCGAACGCAACCGCCTCGCCCGCGAGCTGCACGACTCCATCGGCCACGCCCTGTCGGTGGTCACCCTGCAGGCCGGTACGGCCGCCCGCGTCATCGACACCGACCCCGCCTTCACGCGCTCGGCGCTGGAGGCCATCGCCGAGCAGGCCCGCACCGCCACCGCCGAACTCGACCACGTCCTGGGGCTGCTGCGCGACGAGGGCCCCACCACCGCCCCGCAGCGCGACCTGGCGCACCTGGAGAGGCTCATCGAGGCCACCCGGGCCATCGGCGCCGAGGTCTCCGCCGACATCGAGGGCGACCCGGCCGCCGTCCCCGGCGTCGTCTCCCGCGAGACCTACCGCATCTGCCAGGAAGGGCTCACCAACGTGCTCCGCCACGCGGGGCCGGTGCCCGTCGCCCTGCGCCTGCGGGTCGGCTCCGGCGGGCTGACCGTCGAGATCGCCAACCCCGCGCCCGCCGACGCGGGCCGCAACCGCGGCGGCGGACGCGGCCTGCGGGGGATGCGCGAGCGGCTGCGCCTGCTCGGCGGGACCCTGGATGCGGGGGCGGAGGACGGACACTGGCGCCTGCGCGCCGCCATCTCCTGGAAGGACGCACAGTGATCACGGTGGCGCTCGTCGACGACGAGGACCTCATCCGCGCGGGCCTGCGGGCCCTCATCGAGTCCGAGCCGGACCTGTCGGTGGTCGCCGAGGAGGCCGACGGCACCGGGGTGGTGGACATGGCCCGCCGCCACCGGCCCGACGTGGTGCTGATGGACGTGCGCATGCCGCGCCTGGACGGCATCGAGGCGACCCGCGCACTTGAGCGGTCGCTGGACGCGGCGCCCGCCGTCGTCGTGCTGACCACGTTCGAGAACGACGACTACGTCTACGGTGCGCTGCGCGCCGGCGCCCGCGGCTTCCTGCTCAAGCGCAGCCGCCCCGAGCAGATCCTCGACGCCCTGCGGACGGTGGTGCGGGGCGACTCGCTGCTGTTCCCCGCGGCCGTGCGCCGCCTGGCCGCTGCAGCGGGCGCGGTCGACACCCCCGCGGCGCGGGCCGTGGCGTCGCTGACCGAGCGGGAGGCGACCACGCTGCGCCTGCTCGCGCGGGGGATGTCCAACGCCGAGATCGCCGCCGAGCTGTTCGTGGGGGTGGAGACGGTCAAGACGCACGTCTCCGGCATCCTCGCCAAGCTGTCGGTGCGCGACCGCACCCAGGCGGTGGTGGCGGCCTACGACTCTGGCCTGATCCGTGTGGGCGAGGACCCGGCGCCGCGCTGAGCACTGGCCGAAAGCGGCGCCGGGTCGGCACGCACTATGAATCTACGTTGTAAAGGCCGCTATTCGGTAGGTCACTCGCTCCTCTCTCTACTGCCCAAGCGCCGAGCCCGTCACCGGGCACCTCACACCTGCTGGGCACCGGGACTGCCGTCCTCGATGACGAACGTCGCCAGGTTGCGGATCGGCGCGTCGGGCCGGGTCACGTAGTCGACGACCCGGTAGTCGGTGCGCCACTGCCCGCGGGAGACCTCGTTGCGGACATAGCCCCGGCGCCGGTTGATCAGCTTGATGTGGGGGTTCTCGGCCAGCTGGACGAGGTCGGTGTCGCGCTGGTCCTCGCCGTCGCCGCCGCTGGCGATGGAGGTGCCCACCACTTCGGTGGCCACCGTCGCCGAGTCGGGGTCGGCGAAGTCGGCCTTGACGTCGCACAGGTAGTTGGCGTGCACGTCGCCGGTGATCACCACGGGGTTGGAGGGGCCCGAGGCGAAGACGTCGCGCATCCGGTCGCGCTCGTGGCGGTAGCCGTCCCAGGCGTCGTTGGAGAAGTTGGTGCTCTCGCCCTCGTTGAAGTCGCGCTGGGAGAAGAACACCTGCTGGGCCAGGACGTTCCAGCGTGCGGTGGGCCCGGTCAGGCCCTCCTCCAGCCACTCGCGCTGCTCTGCGCCCAGCAGCGTGCGGCCGGGGTCGGCGTGGCCGCTGTCGCCGACCTGGTCGCTGCGGTACTGGCGGGTGTCGAGCAGGTGGACGTCGACGAGGTCGCCGAAGGTCAGCCGGCGGTAGAGCTGCATCGCCGAGCCGGCGGGCCGCTGGGCGCGGCGCAGCGGCATGTGCTCGTAGTAGACCTGGAAGGCGCGGGCGCGCCGGCGGAGGAAGACCGCCGGGTCCTGGTCGGGCTCGTCGTCGGGTTCGGAGACGTCGTCGGCCCAGTTGTTCTCGACCTCGTGGTCGTCGAAGACCACCGCCCAGGGGAAGGCGGCGTGGGCGGCCTGCAGGTCGGGGTCGGTCTTGTGCTGGGCGTGGCGGACGCGGTAGTCGGCGACCGAGAACACCTCGCGGGCGGGCAGGTGGCCGCGGCCGATGTCGCCCTGGGCGTCGCCCTCGTAGATGTAGTCGCCCAGGAAGCAGACCAGGTCGAGGTCCTCCTGGGCCATGTGGGCGTGGGCCGTGTAGTAGCCGGAGGGGTAGTTCTGGCAGCTGGCGAACGCGAAGGCGAAGCCGTCCAGGCGCGCTCCGGGGGCGGGCGCGGTCTTGCTGCGCCCCACGGGGCTGAGCTCGCGGCCCGCGCGGAAGCGGTAGTAGTACTCCGCGCCCGGTCGCAGCCCGTGCACCTCGACGTGCACCGAATGGCCCTCCTCGGGGCGGGCGAACTCGGCGCCGGAGGCCACGACGCGGCGGAAGCGCTCGTCGGTGGCCACCTGCCAGCGCACCCGCACCCGCCGGTCGGGCATGCCGCCGCGGCCGTCCTCGGCGAGCGGGTCGGGGGCCAGCCGGGTCCACAGCACGAAGCCGTCGGGCAGCGGGTCGCCGGAGGCCACGCCGAGGGTGAAGGGCTCGGTGATCCTCCCGCGGCCGCCCGCGCCGTTGTGGCCCGGTTGGGCCCAGGCGGGGCCGGTGCCGAGCGCGAGTGCGCCGATGGCGGCTCCGCCGGCGGTCAGTGCGCGGCGGCGCGTGGGGGATGCGGCGGCGGTGGAGAGGGGCGGGTCGGGGTTCGGGGTGTTCTCGGGGGCGGGGGATTGGGGGGATCGGGGGATGTCGGGCATGCACGGTCTCCTCAGTCGATTCGCTGGCCGCCCTCCACGGGGGAGGAGGTGCGGTGGACCGTGCTCTATGACGACATAAGGGGCATGAAACCCCAACCACCTCATAGTGAACGTTCGGCTTCGCGCGGCGCAGCCGAAAAAGCCGCTGGTCACTGGGGTTTCGTCGAGAGAAATCAGAATCGGCGAGGCAAATATGAGCGTGCGGAAACACCACTCCGCACCCCGCTTCCGCCACCATCCGCCGCCATTGGCAGAAGGCCTTCATTTCGCAACGGCGGCGGTTCATCCGCCATGGTCCGCCGGTCGGCGAATCGGCAGCGAAGCGTTCACCCGAACCCGATAGCGGCGGCGGGCGCGCCGACGGGGTCGCGGAGCTCGTCGGGGCGCCCGAAGACGAACGGCCGGTCGAGGAAGGCGAGCACCGGCGGCGGAGGGTCGAGCCGCTTTACCCGTGGTTCGACGCGCGGCCGGCGCTCGGTCGCCCGTTCCGCACCCGCCGCGGGCGCGGCGGCCGGCGCGGGGCTGGGATGAGGTGCCGCGGGTCAGGGGCGGATGTCGATCTCGACGGGCGGGTGCGCGGCGGGGGCGCAGTCGATGTGGCCGAGGTCGGCGACGACGGTGTCGGCGTGGGGGCGCAGTTCGTCGGCCGCGGCGGTGGTCGTCACGGCGACGGTGCGGGCGCCGGCGGCGCGGGCCGAGGCGAGTCCGGCGGGTGCGTCCTCGAAGACGACGCAGCGGGCGGGGTCGGCGTCGAGCCGGCGGGCGGCGAGGAGGTAGGGCTCGGGGTCGGGTTTGCCCGCGGTGACGTCGTCGGCGGTGATCAGCAGGGGCGGGTCGATGCCGACGGCTTTGGCGCGCGCTTGGGCGAGGGGGCGGGTGCAGGAGGTGACGATCGCCCAGGCGTCGTCGGGCAGGCTGGCCAGGAGTTCGCGGGTGCCGGGCAGGACGCGCAGGTCGGGGGCGCGGTCGATCTCCAGTTGTTCGAGGCGCTGGGTGGCTTCGGCGACGCGGTCGGCGGGCAGGAGCTGGGCGGCGATCTGGCGGGCGGGGATGCCGTGGCCGACGACCTGGGTGAAGCGGTCGCGGTCGATGCGGTACTCCTGGACCCATTGGGCCCAGGACGCTTCGATCGCGGGGCCGGAGTCGACGAGTGTGCCGTCCATGTCGAACAGGAGCGCCTGTGCAGTGATCATCACGGGGGCGAGTCTAGGCAGCGCGCCGCGGGGGCGGGGGAGTGGGCGGGTGTGGATCGGGCCACGGCGCGGGGCCGGGGCGGGGGTCAGGCGGGGTCCTGGCGGGTGGGGTCGTCGAGCATGGGTGTGGTTCCGGGGTTGGCGGGGCGGGCGATAGCGGGGCGCAGGGAGGCGGCGTCGGCGGCGTCGGAGACGATGCGGGTGAAGTTGTCGGGCTGGTCGAGGCTGACGAGGTGGCCGGCGCGGGGGACGTTGAGCAGGCGGCCGTCGGAGCAGGCGTCGAGGAAGCGCTTCTCGTGGATGCGGAAGTGGTCGCGGGCGCCGTTGATGAGCCAGACGGGGCCGGGGTAGGCGGTGAGGGCGCCGAGGACGTCCATGTCGGCGACCTCGTCGATGACGGCGCGGGCGGCTTCCATGGCGAGGCCGCCGTCGAGGGCGGCTTGGGCGCCGTCGCCGAGGGTGAGGCGGTGGAAGCGTTCGTTGACGGCTTGGCCTTTGTCGGGGAGGCGGTCGAGGAGGGCGGTGGGGATGCGGTAGACCTGCGCGAGGGTCTGGGCGGGGCGGGCGGTGCATCCGGCGGCGACGAGGCCGGCGGTTTTGTGGGGGTAGGCGGCGGCGGTGGCGATGGAGACGAAGCCGCCGAGGCTGAGGCCGACGACGAGGGCGCGGCCGCCGAGGGTGTCGATGGTGTCGGCGACGGTTTGGACGGCGCCGGTGAGGGTGAAGTCCTCGCCGCGGCGGTTGCCGTGTCCGGGGAGGTCGCAGGCGACGGCGGTGCGGCCGGCGGCGGTGAGCTGGTCGAGTTGGGGCCGCCACATGCTGCTGGAGAAGCGGAGGCCGTGGACCAGGACGATCGGCAGGCTCATGGGCGGTCCTTGTGCTGGTTGGGGCGCGTGGGGGTGGGCGCCGGGCGGTCGGCGGGTGTGCGGGGGGTCATGGGGTGTAGGTGACGGTGACGGGTGCGTGGTCGGACCAGCGGCGGTCGTGGGTGGGGGCGCGTTCGACGCGGGCGTGGTGGGCGGTGCGGGCGAGGGCGGGGGTGGCGAGGTGGTAGTCGATGCGCCAGCCGGCGTCGTTGTCGAAGGCGCGGCCGCGGTAGGACCACCAGGTGTAGGGGCCGGGGGTGTCGGGGTGGAGGGTGCGGACGACGTCGCGGCAGCCGGTGGTGTGGAGGAGGCGGGTGAGCCAGGCGCGTTCGTGGTCGAGGAAGCCGGAGTGGTTGCGGTTGTTGCGCCAGTTCTTGAGGTCGGCGGGGTGGTGGGCGATGTTGAGGTCGCCGCAGAGGAGGAGGTGGCGGCCGCGGGTGGTGGTGTCGTGGACGCGGTGGGTGAGGTAGGGCAGGAAGGCGTCCATGAAGCGGTGTTTGGCGTCTTGGCGGGGGGTGCCGACCTCGCCTGAGGGGAGGTAGATGCTGGCGACGGTGAGGTCGCCGATGTCGGCTTCGAGGTAGCGGCCGGCTTTGTCGAATTCGGGGGTGGCGAAGCCGGTTCGGTGGGTGTGGGGCGGGGTGCGGGTGTAGATGGCCACGCCGGATCGTCCGGGTTCGTCTGCGGGGGCGAGCAGCAGGTGGTAGCGGGGGTGGCGGGTGAGTGCGGTGGTGAGCTGCTCGGGGCGTGCGCGGGTCTCCTGGAGGCAGACGATGTCGGCGCCGGTGGTGTCGAGCCAGTCCAGGAGGCCTTTGCGTGCGGCGGCGCGCAGGCCGTTGACGTTGACGGTGGTGATCGTCGTGGGCACGTCGGTAAGCGTAGTCAATCGGCGGGTGGGGCGGGTGCGGGGTTCATGCGGTGGTGGGGGGCGGGGTGAGGTCGCGCAGGGCGGTGTAGGTGCGGTTGGAGCGGGCGGCGTCGCGTTGGGCTGCGGCGGTGGTGTCGATGTAGGTCTGTGAGGAGGTGATGGCGGCGTGGCCGAGGAGGTGCATGATCTCGGTGACGGAGGCGCCGTCTTCGGCGAGGCGGGTGGCGAAGGTGTGGCGGAGGGCGTGGACGAGGGTGCCGCGGGCGACGCGGTCGTGGATGCCGGCGTGTTTGTAGCACTGGCGGACGAGGTATTGGAGGCCGCCGCGGCGCAGGGGGTGGTTGCGGGTGTCGACGAGGAGGGCGTCGTTGCCGGTGGGGGTGCGGTTGAAGCGGGCGGCGCGGCTGCGGAGGTAGTCGTCGATGAGGGCTTCGAGCGGGGGTTCGATGGGCAGCGAGCGGGTGGTGTTGCCTTTGCCGTGGACGCGGATGCGGCGTTCGCCGGGTCGGCCGCCGAGGGAGTCGATGGTGAGGTCGAGCATTTCGGCGGAGCGCAGTCCGGTGAGCAGGGCGAGGGCGAGGACGGCGAAGTCGCGTTGGGGCCAGGGGTCGCGGGCGCGGCGGCATCCGGCGGCGAGGGCGGTGAGGAGTTTTTCGGGGGTGTCTTCGCCGATGAGGGGTTTGGGTTGGTGGGGTTTGGTGCGGGGGCGGGAGACGGCGGGCATGGGGTTGCCGTCGGTGAGGTTGTGGGCGACGAGGAAGCCGAAGAAGCCGTTCCAGGTGGACCAGGCGCGGGTGACGCTGGTGGGGGCGCGGTCGGCGGCGAATCGGGCGAAGGCGTGGCGGAGGAGGGGGGCGGTGAGGTCGGCGAGGTGGAGCTGGTCGGGTCGGCAGCGTTCGGCGTCGGCGAGGTGGTGCAGGAGGGTGTGCAGGTCGCGGCGGTAGGCGGCGAGGGTGTGGGGTGAGGGCTTCTGGGGTTGGCGGGCGGTGAGGTATTCGGTGATGGCGTCGTCGACGGTCATGGTGGGGGCGCGGGGGGTGGTGGGGCGGGTGCTGTCCATGGTTGAAGGATTGCCTATGGCGTGGGCGTGCACACGTGGGGGTGGCGGGGTGTCGCGGGGTGGGTCAGGTGAGTTCGAGGCCGCCGTCGACGGTGATGACCTGGCCGGTGATCCAGGTGGCGGCGGGGTCGGCGAGGTGGGTGATCCAGGTGGCGATCTCGTGGGGTTCGCCGCGGCGGCCGAGGGGGATGCGCTGGGTTTCGTCGTGGTGGATGCGGGTGACGGTGTCGGGGTCGAGTCCGGCGGCGGTGAGGGCGTTGCTGCGGGTGGGTCCGGGTGCGAGGGCGTTGGTGCGGATGCGGTGGAGTGCGAGTTCGAGGGCCCAGCTGCGGGTGAGGGATTCGAGGGCGGCTTTGGAGGCGGCGTAGGGGGCGGCGCCGGGCATGGGGCGGTGGCCGTAGGTGGAGGAGATGTTGACGATGGCGCCGCTGGTGCGGGTGAGGGGGTCGAGTGCGGCGGCGGTGAGCAGGGTGGGTGCGGTGACGTTGAGGGTGAAGAGGTCGTCGATGGTGTCGGCGCGGGTGTCGGTGAGGGGCATTAAGGCGGTGGCGCCGGCGTTGTTGACGAGGATGTCGAGGCGTCCGTGGGCGGTGAGGGCGGCGTCGACGGCGCGGGCGGGGGTGTCGGGGGTGCGCAGGTCGGCGGGGTGGGGTGTGATGCGGTGGTGGGTTCGGGCGGTTTCGTCGAGGGCGTGTGGTGTGCGGGCGAGGGCGATGACGTGGGCTCCGGCGCGGGCGAGGGCGGTTGCGGCGGCGCGGCCGATGCCGGAGGAGGCGCCGGTGACGAGGGCGACGCGGTCGGCGAGGGGTGTGGGGGCGGGCATGGCGCACCCCTTTCATTCGATGTTTGACGAACATCGAACAAGCTACCATGGGGGCATGCGCGACGCCCACCACCCCCACACCCGCGACCTCTCGCTGGTGGAGGTCCTCTCGGCACTGGGCGACCCGGTGCGCCTGGGGCTGGTGCGGCTTCTGGCCGACGGGCGCGAGCGCGGCTGGGGCCAGCTCAGCGCCCCCGTGGCCAAGTCCACCCTCAGCCACCACCTGCGCGTGCTGCGCGACGCCGGCATCACCCGCACCCGCCAGGAGGGCACCCGCTGCTACGTCGCGCTGCGCCGCGCGGACCTCGACGCCCGGTTCCCCGGCCTGCTGGCACCGGTTCTGGAGTCGGCCGAGGCCCACGACGCGGGCGCCGGCGTGCACCTGCGCGAGTCCGGTCCCCTCTAGCGCCGGCGCGCACCGGCGGGTGCGGGGGAGCGGGGAGCGTCCGGCGGGGCCGGGCGAATCAGGGGATGCGCTTGGCGGCCCAGGAGGACACCGTGTGCAGCGGCCGCTCCAGCGGGCCGCGCCCCAGCGCCAGACGCCAGAGGGTGGCCCCGCCCAGCGCGCCGACCAGCAGCGTCAGCGCCAGGTCGTCGGTGACCCACTGCAGCGGCGTGCCCTGCCACAGGCCGTTCTCGGCCACCCAGATCAGCAGCACGTGGCCGACGTAGACGGTCAGCGCCAGCGATCCCACCGCCGCCAGCGGGTAGCCCACCCGCCGCAGCACGGGCTCGGCGAGCAGGCACAGCCCCAGCACCGCGATGGCGACCCCGCCCGCGCCGGCCAGCTCCAGCGGGGTGCCGCTGTGCGGCAGCGCGGTCAGCAGCCACACCCAGTCGTTGACCGGCACCGTGCCGCTGAACCCCTCGGCCATGGCCTGGGCGGTGCTGGTGTAGCCGCCGTGGTCGGCCATGGCGGCGGCGCTGTAGCCGGCCTCCAGGCGCGCGCGCCCGCCCATGGGGTTCATCGCCACCCACGACAGGCCGTAGCCCAGCGCGGCCAGGGCGGTGCCGGTGGCCACCAGCCCGGCGCGCACCCGCAGCGAGGTGAGGTCGAGGCGGCCCACGGCTAGGCCGGCCAGTACGTAGGGCAGCCAGGTCAGCGCCGGGTAGGAGCCGGTGACGAGCAGGTCGAGCAGGCCGCTGCCGGACAGCGCCACCATCGGGTCGTAGGCCTCGACCAGGGCCGCGGGGCCCGCGAGCGGGCCGTCGGCGATCATGGAGCGCAGCCAGAACGAGACCACGGGCCCGGCCGCGGCCAGGATCGCGGCGGTGCCGGCGACGACCTTCCAGCGCTCGTCGATCAGCGGGACGGCCAGCACGAAGAAGGCGGCGTAGTAGGCCAGGATCACCGCGACGGGTGTGCCCAGCATGGTCAGGCCCACCCCGAGGGGCAGGACGAGCAGGCCGCGCACCACGACCCGCCACAGCGCCACGCCCATGGCGCGGCCCTGCACCGGGGCCGAGCCGCCCGACAGCAGCGCGATGGACACGCCGGCCAGCACGGCGAACAGCGCGGCGGCGCGGCCGGAGACCAGGTCGGTGAGGGGGTTGGCGCCGTCGGCGCCCAGCCCCCAGCCCAGCCCGACGTGGATGACGAACATGCCCAGCACCGCCAGGCCGCGGGCCACGTCCACGCCCACCAGGCGCGGGCGCGGCGGGGGCGCGGTGGCGGCGGCGGTCGGCGCGGGCGCGCTCTGGTCGGGCGCGGCGGCCGGGTCGGCGCCGTCGCCGGACCCGCCGCGGGGTGAGGTGCTGGTGCTGTTGGACACCCTCTGAGGATCGCCTGTTCGGAGGCCGAATGCAGGTGTTCCGCTCCGCGGTGACCGGTTGTGGCCGAACCGGGGGACCGGCGGGCTCTGGAGACAACGCGGACGGGGGAGTAGGCGTCTGGGGCGCCGACCGCGGGAGGGCCGCCGTGCGCCCGGATCCCGCGGGGCGCCCGCCACCGGGCTGACCGCGCCGAAAGGCGTGGCGGATTCCTGCTACCCGCAGACGCCGTCCGGAGTCCGGGAGTTTCCTCCGCACATCATCCGCAAATGATGCATAACACATTTTATGCATGAAACTTAGCTATATCGGTCGAAAGGGGCGGGGGCGACGGACGACACGGGGGCGCACACGCGGCACGGCGGCACATCAGCCGCCCGGGCGCCCGGGAGCATGGCCTGCGAGCTGCGGGGCGTCCGGCGGCGGGCCGCCGCCAAGGATCGGAGGCGGGTGCCGCAGTGCCGATCCCGAGGGTCAGCGCCGGAAACGGCGCGGGCGCCGGCCTGTGCCTGCACCTCGTCCGGTGCGACCATGGCGCGGCGTATGAGGGCAGCAACTCCCGTACGCCGCACAGCCCGCACGGGCCGGTGCGGACGCGTCGCCGGCGCCGCTGCCGGAGTGAGTCGCCTCCCGGGTCGACCCCGCGCCCGGTGTCGTTCATGCGCGGCGCCGACGCCTCGGCCGGGACCACCACGTCCGGCGGCGCCACCTGCCCGGGTCGGCGGCGGATGCGTCCTCACCCCGGTCGGCGGGCTTCGGCGCGGCGGCTGTCAGCGGCTCCGGTGCGAGGCCCCGTGCCCGGGGCGCCGCAGGGCCGGGCGGGGTCACCGAGCCGCGCCGGACTGACGGGGCCGGATAGCCGCGAAACACCCGGTGTGCACCGCTTTTCACGCTCGTCCCCGATGAGCCGATAATATACATTATGTAAAGTAAGTCCGTTATCGGATCGGGTAGTGCACCGCCGGGCGCTCGCCGCCCCCCTGTGTCACCCTGTGACGGCTCGCGCGGTCGCGCCCCGCCCCGGCCGGCGGCGGCGCGGCCGGGCGCCGTACGCTCGCGTCGTCGCACCGCGGCGGCCTCCCGTTCAACGAACCCGGCGATGCGCCCCGCGCGCCGTGGACGGCGCGTTCGTCCCCGCCCACCGCGCCGCGCCCACCGCGCCGCGCTCGCCGAGCCGGTCTTCGGCTCAGCCGGTCCGGTCCCCGGGGTGGCCGAACGCCCGGTCCCGTTTACTGTGCGCGCCGCGCGGGCGCCGGGCCCCCGGCGCGGGCCAGGTCCCCGCGTCGCGGGTGCCACTCCCCCGCTCACCTGCGTTTTTGCAGGTAGCGGCGGTCGCACCGGCCGTGCACCGCGACACGCCGCCCACAGCGAGCGTGTCGCAGGAGCCGGTGCCTGGTCCGTGGCGCGCCGTGCTCGGCGGTGGGCGCGGGCGCCGGTGTCGGCGCGGAGCGGATACGCGCGGACACCGGCGGCACTCCCCCGTTTTCTGTAATGCCCCATGTCCTGCATCAGAGCACCCGGCCCCGTGCCGCGGCGGTCCGCTCCGGCGGCGGGTGGCCGGCGTGTGGGATGAGCGGGCCTTTCCGGCCGCGGTGCGGCCCCGCGGCTCCCCCGGCCCCGGGTCAGACCTTGGGCACGTGCACGCTGAGCACGGCCGGCCTGCCGCCCTGCACTGCCGCGACGGCCTCTTTGAGGGCGCCGGCGAGCTGGTCGGGGCGGTCGACGGTGCGGCCCCAGGCCCCGCCGGCGGCCGCGGCGATGCCGGGCAGGTCGGCTTCGGGGTCGAAGCCGGTGTTGAAGTCGTCGTTGGCGGCCGCCGCGCCGTCGGGGTGCACGCCCAGGGTGGAGAGTTTGGGCGACTTCCAGCCGCGGTTGTCGAAGACGACGGTGAGGGTCGGGGTGTTGTAGCGGCGGGCGACCCAGTAGGTGGAGGAGGGCACGCCGAAGAGGTAGGAGCCGTCGCCGACGAGGCTGACCACGAGGCTGTGGGGGTGGGCGAGCTTGGCACCGATGGCGGCGCCGGCGTGCCAGCCCAGGGAGCCGCCGCCGGAGCCGATGAGGCTGCCGGGGCGGGTGGCGCCCAGGTGCTCGTTGACGGTCTGGTAGTTGGAGATGGCCTCGGTGAGCACGATGGTGTCCTGCTCGACGGCGGCGAGCAGGTCGCGCAGCTGGGCGACGAGGGACTGGGGGGTGATGGCGTCGGGGTGGGGCTGCTCGCGTTCGGCCGCGGCGGCGCGGCGCTGGTCGTGCCGGCGGTGCAGGCGGGTGCGGCGCCGGGCGACGGCGTCGCCGTCGGCGAGGCCGGTGTGGTCGATGTGGGTGCAGAGCTGGTCGAGGGCGGTGCGGGCCTGGGCGCGGGAGAAGGTTTCGGCGGGCACGTGCCACAGCGGCATCTGCTCTTTGAGGGGGTCGGTGTCGATGACGAAGATGCGGGCGTCGGGGCGGGGCGGGTTGCTCAGGGGGATCCACGGGACGTCGGTGTCGAGGGCCAGGACGGTGTCGGCTTCGGCGAGGGCGGGTGTGGGCTCCTGGGTGTTCCACTGGTAGCCGGCGTGGAGGGGGTGGTCGGCGGGGAAGTTGAGCCGCATGGGCACCGACTCCAGCACGGGGATGGCCAGTTGTTCGGCCAGGTGCACGAGCTGGGGCACGGCGCGGGGGTCGCGGCCGAGGTAGGAGGTGACGATGAGGGGGGTGTCGGCGTGGGCGAGGGCGCAGGCGACGGTGTCGGTGGTGTGGGGGTCGAGTGCGGCGGGGGCGACGGGGGGTGTGCGCTGGAGGTGGTAGCGGGGGTCGTCGGCCTGGGCGGGGTCGAGGTGCTGCTCCATGACCTCGCGGGCGCCGACGAGGTAGACGGGTCCGGCGGGTTCGCTGGTGGCGATCTGCATGGCGCGGTGGACGAGTTGTTTGACGTTGGCGCCGGTGCGGATCTCGTTGTCGTACTTGGTGTAGCCGCGGACGATGCCGCGCTGGTCGTGGACGTCTTGGATCCACTGGATGAACTCGTTGCGGCTGCCGGTGTGTTCGCCGTACTGGGTGAAGGGTGAGGCGCCGGCGAAGACGAGGACGGGGGTGCGGCCTTTGGCGGCGTTGTGGAGCATGCCGCCGATGTTCTGGGTGCCGCATTCGACGTGGACGATGACGGCTTGGGGGCGTCCGGTGGTTTGGGCGTAGCCCTGGGCGGCGGAGAAGGCGACGCTTTCGTGGGGGCAGATGATCATGCGGGGGAAGCGGTGGGCGTCGCCGTCGGCGCGGGCGTGGGCGTAGGCCTCGACGATGCCGGGGTGGTCGCTGCCGAGGTTGGCGAAGACGTATTCGACGCCGGCTTCGGTGAGGGCTTCGAGGAAGGCGGTGCTGGTGGTGTAGGGCGTGGTGTCCATGGCGCCCAGTCAAGCATCCGTGGTGGGGGTGTTCGGCCAGGGTGTGGGGCTTTTCGGTGGTGTGGCGGGTCAGGGGGTGTCGGGGGGTAGGGCGGTGTCGACGAGGTCGTCGATGATGCGGGGGAATCCGGGGTCGCGCCAGGCGTCGGGCAGGGTGAGGCGTTCGACGATCAGGCCGCTCATGGCGAGGTAGAGGGCGACGGCGGTGCGGCGGCCGCCGGGGTAGCCGCCGTCGACGTGGAAGGCGATGTTGTCGGCGATGTTGGTGCTGATGGCGGCGGTGAGGGCGTGGCGGACGTCGGGTCGGCGGATGCCTTCCAGGCGTAGTTCGAGCAGGGCGATGTAGCCGGCGGGGTCGCGGGTGATGCGGTCGTAGAGGTCGTGCATGGCGGTGCGGACGGTTTCGCGGGTGGGGGCGGGTGCGGTGAGTTCGGCCATGCGGTGGGGGGTGGGGGCCAGGCGGATGTGGACGTGGGCGCCGGCCTGGGCGAGCAGGGTGTCGCGGTCGGGGAAGTAGTTGGAGGCGGTGCCGGGGGGTACGGCGGCGGCGGTGTCGACGGCGCGGAAGGTGAGGCCGCGGGCTCCGTGGTCGGCGAGGACGTCGATGGCGGCGTCCAGGAGTGCGCGGCGGCGGGTCTCGTTGGTTCGGGCCATGGGGGTGGTGCTCTCCTGACGTGTCGCGAAAAACCACTTCATGTGGAGTGCTCCGCCCATAGTACTATGGGTGCAGTAGTCGGCGAAGGGAGTGGTATGCAGACCAAGAACCTGGTCGGATTCGCGTTGTCGGTGCAGGACCCGGCCGGGTGCGCGCGGTGGTTCGCCGAGCATTTCGGCTTCGGCGTGAACATCGACATCGGCTGGTACGTCAACACCGCATCGCCCGATCTGCCGTCGGTGAGCCTGGACTTCGTGCACTGCGACCACGCGTCCCTGCCCGAGGGGCTGCGGGGGCGGGCGGTGGCCGGGGCAATGGTGGCGTTCTTGGTCGGCGACGTCGACGCCGAGGCCGAGCGGTTGCGCGGCGCGGGTGCGGACTTCGCACTGGAGGTGGTCACCGAGCCGTGGGGGCAGCGGCGCTTCCAGGTCCGGGGTCCGGAGGGGGTGGTGGTGGAGGTGCTGCAGCTGGTGGAGGCGGATCCGCAGTGGCTGGCCGCCCACGGGTTGTGACGAGGGCGGGCGGCGGTCGCACCGGCCGCCCTTGAGCGGTCGCTCAAATCGGTTTAGGCTGCCGTTTGAGCGACCGCTCAAAAACGTCTCTGCCGGGAGGTCGGCCGTGCAGCTGTATGTGGAGACCGCCATCGCCGCCCCGATGGAGCGGGTGTGGCGCCGCACCCGCGACCCCGCCCAGCACCGGCGCTGGGATCTGCGCTTCTCCTCCATCTCCGCCCTGGACGGCGACGCCGGGCACGCCCAGCGCTTCGCCTACGCCACGCGCCTGCTGCCCGGGGTGGTGATCACCGGGACCGGGCACACCACCGCCGAGCGCGCCCGCGCCGACGGCATCCGCACCTCGGCGCTGCGCTTCGCCTCCGACCACCCGCTGAGCCCGATCGCCCGCGGCGGCGGCCACTGGCGCTACACGCCGCGCCCCGGCGGCGTCGACTTCGCCACCGGCTACCGCTACCGCCCCCGCTGGGGCCGGGCCGGCCGGGCGGCCGACGCCGTGATCGTGGGGCCGCTGATGGGCTGGGCCACCGCCTGGTCCTTCGACCGCCTGCGCCTGTGGTGCGAGGAGGGCACCGCGCCCGAGCGGCTGCGCGGGCGGGCTCTGGTGAATGCGGGCCTGCGCGCGCTGGTACCGGCGGCCGCCGCGACGGCGGTGCTGGGCTGGGCCGTGGCCGCCCTGGCCGCCGCGGCGGTGCTGCTGCCGGTGCCGCGCGGCGTCCCCGCGGCGCGGCGCTGCCGCCGCCGGCCCGCCGCGCCCGCACCCGTCCGCGCGGGGCGGGAGGCCGTTCGATGAGCGCCGCGGAGACTCCCCCGCTGTTCGTGCGCGCGCTGGGCGCCGACTTCCAGCGGCTGCACCCCCGGCTGCAGCACCGCTTCTCGGCGGGGCTGTCCACGGGGCGGGGCTGCGTGGGCCGCGGCGTGATGCACCGCGTCTGGCACGGCCGGTGGCCGGTGCGGCCGCTGCTGGCGCTGGGCGCGCTGCGCAACGTCCTGCTGCCCGAGGCCGGGGAGAACGTGCCCTTCACCGTGGTCAACGCGCCCTACCGCGACTCGTTCGGCCGCGAGGCGCTCACCTTCGTGCGCAGCTTCGCCTTCCCCCAGCGCCGGCGGCGGTTCGACGCCCACATGGTCTACTCCCCCGAGCGCGGCTGCATCGTCGACTACCTGGGCACCCACCAGCACCTGGCCACCGATCTGCATGCGGCGGCGGGGCCCGGCGGGGAGCTGCTGATCGAGTCGGGCCGCCACCGGCTGCGCGAGGGCCCCGTCGACGTGGGCGTGCCCGCGGCGCTGGCGGGGCGGGCACGGGTGCGCGAGTCCTACGACGACCGGGCCGGGTGCTTTCGCATCGCGGTGGTGGTGGACAACCCGGTCCTGGGGGCGCTGTTCGGCTACGAGGGCTGGTTCGAGGCCGACTACCCCGATGCGGCCGCGCTGGGGCGGTGCGCCGGTCTGCGGGCGGTGCGCGAGGAGCAGCGCGTATAGTTCGGCCCATGAGCCAGGAGACCCGCACCCGGCTGCTCGCCGGGGCTTTGCAGACCCTGGTGGAGCACGGCATCGCGGGCGCCTCGGCGCGCACCATCGCGGCCGCGGCCGGGGTCAACCAGGGCCTGGTCTTCTACCACTTCGGCAGCGTGGACAACCTGCTGGCCGAGGCGTGCCGCTACGGCGCCGGGCAGCGGGTGGCGCACTACCGCGAGCGGTTCGCCGCCGTGGCGAGCCTGGACGAGCTGGTGGAGCTGGGGCGCGCGGTCCACGCCGAGGAGCGGGCGGCCGGGCATGTGGCCACCCTGGGCCAGCTGCTGGCGGGCGCCCAGAGCCACCCGCGCCTGGCCGAGGCCACCGCGGCGGGGCTGGAGCTGTGGATCGCCGAGCTGGAGCAGGTGCTGGGGCGGGTGCTCTCGGGCGGGCCGATGGCCGACCTGGTGGATGTGGGCGGGCTGGCGCGGGCGGTGGCGGCCGGTTTCGTGGGGCTGGAGCTGTACGAGGGGGCCGATGCGGCCGGCGCCGAGCGGGCGCTGGCGTCGCTGGAGCAGCTGGCCCGGACGGCGGCCGTGGTGGAGGAGATGGGGCCGCTGGCGCAGCGGGCGCTGCGCGCCCGGCTGCGGCGGGCGTCCTCGGCGCCCGCGCGCCGGGGGTAGCCGGCCGCGGGGTGCGGGCTCAGGACAGGCCGCCGTTGCTGGCGATCAGCTGGCCGTTGACCCAGCCGCCGCGGGGTGAGCAGAGGAACCCGATGAGGTCGGCGCAGTCCTGGGGGGTGCCGAGCCGGCCGAGCGGGGTGGCGCTGCGCAGGTGTTCGGCCAGTTCGGCGCTCATCCAGCCGGTGTCGACGGGGCCGGGGTTGAGGGCGTTGGCCGAGACGCCCAGGTGCGCCAGTTCGGTTGCCGCGGCCAGGGTGATGCGCTCCAGTGCGCCTTTGCTGGCGCCGTAGGGCAGGTTGTGGGCGGTGTGGTCGCTGGTGAGGGCGATGATGCGGCCGGCGCCGTGGGGGGCTTGCAGGCGCAGGGCGTACTCGCGGATGAGCAGCCAGGCGGCGCGGGTGTTGACGGCGAAGTGGCGGTCGAAGCTGTCGAGGGTGGTCTCGAGCAGGCCGGAGTCCACCGACTCGCAGTGGGCCAGGACCAGCGCGGTGGCGGGGCCCAGGCGCTCGGTGACGGTGTCCATGAGGCGGGCGGGGGCCTGGGGGTCGGCCAGGTCGGCCTCAACGCCCAGGGCGCGGACGCCGTGGTCGGTGATGGCGGCGTGCAGGGCGCGGGCGGCGCCCTCTTCGGCGCCCCAGGGCATGCGGGCGTCGTAGGGGCGGTAGTAGGTGAAGGCGACGTCCCAGCCGTGGGCGGCGAGGGTGCGCGCGGTGGCGGCGGCGATGTTGGAGGTGCGTCCGGCCCCGGTGACCAGCGCGACGGGGCGGATGGCGGTGTGGGCGTCCATGGGCGCCATCTTCGCCGCAGCCGCGGCGGGGCGCACCGGGTTTTCCTTGCGCCGCCCGGCGCCACCGGGGCGGTCAGCGGCCCAGGAAGTCGGTGATCAGGCCGGTGAGCTGGGCGGGGGCGTCGTGCTGGATCAGGTGGCCGGCGCCGGGCACGGTGTGCAGGCGGGCGTGGCCGATGGCGCGGGCCAGGCGGTGGCCGGTCGAGGGCGCCAGCCAGGCGTCGTTTTGTCCCCACACGACGGTGACGGGCATGGGCAGGCGGTGCAGGTCGTCTTCGATCTCGGCGGTGTGGCGCTCGTCGGCCTGGGCGATCTGGCGGTAGAAGGCGGCCTGCCCGGTCGCGCCGAGCCAGGGGTCGGCGAGTTCGGCGGCGTCGGCGGCGCGCAGGGGGCGGTGGGCGGCGGAGGCGATGTAGGCCTCGACCAGGGCGCGGTGCATGGGTGCGGGCAGGGCGGAGAAGACGTCGGGGTGCGCGGCGACGAGGCGGAAGAGGTCGCTGCCCCAGGGGCGCAGGCTGACGGCGTCGACCAGGGCCAGGCGGCTGTAGGCGGCGCCGTCGAGCAGGGCGCTGCGCAGGGCGACGGCGCCGCCGAAGTCGTGGGCGACCACGGCGGGGGCCTCAAGGTCCCAGTGCGCCAGCAGCCGGGTGAAGGCCTGCTGCTGGACGGCGAGGCCGACGTCCTGGTCGGGGTGCATCTGGGAGCGGCCGTAGCCGGGCATGTCCCACAGGTAGACGGTGTGGCGCGGGGCCAGGGCGGCGGCGACGTCGCGCCAGACGGCGGAGGAGAAGGGGGTGCCGTGCATGAGGACGACGGCGGGGCCCTCGCCGATGCGGGTCCAGGCGATGCGGCCGTTGGGTGCCTCGAAGGTCTCGGTGAGTGCGGTGGCGGGTGTGTCGGTCACGGCCCCTCCCCTTTCGTTACCGTCTTTGCGGATATGGCGGTAACGGTAGCAGTTACCGGCATGGCGTGCGAGGCGGTAACATCGCGGGGTGGTCTACACGCGTCCCTGCGCACCGGGCGAGCTCGCCCTGGTCGAGTCGTTCTGCAACACCGCCGCCTTCCTGCACGGCACCGACGCTCTGGCCGACAGCGCCGGCGCCCGCGCCTGGCTGGGCGGGCGGGGCTTCGCCGCCGGCGCTCTGGCGCCGGGCCAGGCGCAGCGGCTGCGCGGGGTGCGCGAAGCGCTGCGCGACCACCTGCAGGGCCGCGCACCGGGCCCGGCCAGGGCGCGGCTGAGCGCGGAGTCGCGCGCCCTGCTGGGCCCGCCGCGCTGGCGCGCCGACGAGCCCGCGCCGCGCCTGCTCGGGCCCGAGGCCGAGGGCGCCCAAGGCGCGGAAGGGCTGCTCGCCGCGGTGCTGGCCGCCCTGGCCGCCGCCGAGATCGGCGGCCGGCGCGACCGGCTGAAGGTCTGCGCCGCCCCCGAGTGCCGGTGGGTCTTCTACGACCGCTCCCCCGCCAACTCCGGTAGCTGGTGCAGCATGGAGATCTGCGGCGCCCGCCACAAGATGCGCTCCTACCGCACCCGCCGCGGCTGAGCCCGCCCGGCCCCGCGCGCCGCTACCGGATGTAAAGCATCGGTTGCGATACGCGCGCCGGCGGTGCCCGGGCCCCGCCCGCGGGAAGTCACCCCAGCGAGGCGGCACACCCCCGCCGCCGCGTATACGAGCGCAAAGGACGACGTTTCCATGGCCGAGCACCCTTCGAGAACGCCGGGGAGATCCCTGTGGCGGCGCTACCTCGACTTCCCGCTCATCTACAAGCTGGCGATCGCCCTGGTGGCCGGCGCCGCCACCGGGCTGCTGGTGGGCGAGCCCGCAACCGCGCTGCAGCCGCTGGGCGACGTGTTCCTGCGGCTTCTGCAGATGCTGGTCATGCCGCTGGTCGTGCTCACCCTCATCGCCGGCGTCTCCTCCATCAGCCCGGCCCGGCTGGGCGGCATCGGCCTCAAGGCGCTGGTGTTCTACCTGGCCACCTCCGCGGTGGCGATCACCGCCGGCATCCTGCTGGCGCTGGCGGTCTCCCCCGGCGCCGGGCTGGCCGCGCCCGGCCAGGCCGAGCAGAGCCCCGAGAAGGCGCCGCCGGTGACCGAGACCCTGCTCAACGTCATCCCCGAGAACCCCTTCGCCGCCCTGGCCGAAGGCAACGTGCTGGCGGTGATGTTCGCCGCGATCGCCGCCGGCATCGCGCTGGCGTTCATGCGCGCCGGCACCGACGAGCGCGTGCGCGGCCTGGGCGAGCTGCTGCGCCGCGGCGTGGACGCGGGCGTGGAGCTGGTGTTCCTCATCGTGCGCGGCGTGCTGCAGTACGCCCCGGTGGGCGTGTTCGCGCTGATCGCCGTGGTGATGGCCGAGACCGGAGCCGACGCGCTGCTGCCGCTGGCCAAGCTCACCGCCGTGGTCTACGGCGGGGTGGCCGTGCAGATCGCGGTGTATGTCGGGCTGATGGCGCTGTTCGGGATCGGGCTGCGGCGCTTCTTCAGCGCGGCGCGCGAGCCCATGGTGACGGCCTTCGCGACCCGCTCCAGCAGCGGAACCCTGCCGGTCTCCACCCGCGCCGCCCGGCGCATGGGCGTCGACGAGGGCGTCTACGGCTTCACGCTGCCGCTGGGCGCCACCGTCAACATGGACGGCACGGCGATCTACGTGGGCGCGGCCACCGTCTTCGTCGCCAACGTCGCCGGAGTCGAGCTGACCGTGGGCCAGCTGCTGATGGTGGTGCTGGTGGGCGTTCTGGCCTCGATCGGCACGGCCGGGGTGCCGGGGGCGGGGCTGATCATGCTCTCGCTGGCGGTGACCCAGGCGGGGCTGCCGTTCGCGCCGGTGGCGCTGGTGGCCGGCATCGACGCGATCCTGGACATGGTCCGCACCATGTGCAACGTCACCGGGGACCTGACGGGCACCCGCATCATCGCCCGCACCGAGCGCGGGATGATGCACGAGCCCGAGGAGGCCGCCGACTCGGGCCGGACCCAGGGCGCCGCGCCCGAAGAGCGCGCCCAGGCCGCCTCACCGGGTCCCGCCGAGGGTTCGGCGCCGCACCCGCCCGGCTGAGCCGGCGGGGACCTGCGGTCGGCGGCGCCTGATCCGAGCGCGCCGCCGACCGCAGGCGGCCGCCGCAGGCCGGGGGGAGCGCCGGCCGTGGCAGCGGCCTTCCGGAAAGCCTCAGCGGAACAGCTCGTCGACGGAGTCGACCAGGGCGGCGCGGTCCAGCCAGGCGTCGAGCCGGTCCAGATCGGTACAGGACGAGATGCGCTCCCGCGCCTCCTCCGGCACGGGGATGCCCCGGGATTCCAGAACCCGCAGCACCACCGTGGCCATCCCCTTTACGAAGCCCTTGGCTTCGCCCCTGGCCTCGCCCTTGGCTTCACCGATGGCCACGTATTTGCGTGCGAACTCGCTGCGGTACTCGTCGGCCGCCGGGGGCCACAGTGGGACGGCGTCGCCGCTCACGCGAACAGCTCGTCGACGGAGTCGACCAGGGCGGCGCGGTCCAGCCAGGCGTCGAGCTGATCCAGATCGGCGCAGGACGAGATGCGCTCCCGCGCCTCCTCCGGCACGGGGATCCCCCGGGATTCCAGAACCCGCAGCACAGCCTTGGCCTCGCCCCTGGCCTCGCCCTTGGCTTCGCCGATGCCCACGTACTTGCGGGCGAATTCGCTCTGGTAACTCTCAGTGGTTCGCATGAGTTCGTCCCAATTCCGTCGAGCCGCGCCGGACAGCGCCGTGGCCACGAAGTCATAGTAGAGCTTGAACAGTTCCTTAGGCACGGAATTCAGAGCTTCGGCGCAGGCCACGATGGTGCGCATGTCCTCTCCGCCGTGCGCCAGAGCCGAGAGGATCGCCAGTTCGGGCACGGCGACGGCTTCCTCGATGGAGGTCACCACCGGTGTCCGGTCCTCACCCAGCACCAGCGGAACCAGGTGCCAGTTCGGATGGCCCATGTCGATGGGCTGGCCGGCCCACTTGGCTGTGGCCGGGTCGGGGCACATCACCAGCAGGACCGCCGGGCACTCCAGGCGGGAGCGCAACGTGGCGAGGTAGACGGGCCAGGTGTAGCGCTTGCGCTCGTCGGTTCTGCGCTGGACCTCGGTCACCACCGCCAGCCGGTCGACTCCGGCGTTTCTGAGTACGACGACCCCGTCGGGGCGGTACTCCCGGGGCTGGTTGTCGGTGCAGTCGCCCGAGGCCAGGTGGGTCTCGTCGTAGTCGGGGACGCAGATCCCGAAGGAGCGCTCCAGCAGCAGCGCCGCCAGTTCGGGACGGTTGCGCAGGAACTCCAGCGGCATCTCGTGCTCGGTGGTGGGCATGGCAGGAAGCTACCGGGGGTGTGCGCGCCCCTGCGGACGATTCCGCGAATCCGCCGGGGATGCCGAGATATCCGCGGTCACCTGGGCCGTCCGAATTGCGGAGGCGGCGTGTGGGCCGCGCCGCCGGCGCAATTGCGCGGGTGCGGACCTGGTCGGCGACCTGGGCGGGCGTGTCCCCCTCCGGCGAGTGCGGTGCCGGCGCCCCCACCGGCTCGCAGGCGGCGCGGGTGCCGGCACCGCCCCGACCGAAAAACCTCCCCCTTGCGCCGCGCGAGCAGCGCCGGCGACACATCGTCCGGATGTCGTCGGCGCGGTCGCCGAGTCCGGTGCCAAGGTGACCATCGTTTGAGCCCGGGGGCTTCGCCACCGGGGACGGCGCGATCCCGGATCCGCTCCACGCCGGGCCCATGGCCCGGATCGACCGGCTCACGACCTGAGCCGACGGGCAGGGCCCCTCGGCGGAGGCTCAGCAGGCCGCACAAGGCGGCTCGGTGACCGGGCCGGAGCCGGCGCGGTCGCGCCAAGGCGAGACCCGGTTCAAAACGGCCCGGACGCGGCCCTGTGGCGGCCGCACTCGGACATCCTCATGGTTTCTGAATGTTCAGAATTTTCTGAAACTTGGATATGCTGGGCTGGATCGCTACCGCAGTGCGGGGGCCGCGACGGCCCCCGCACGCCGCCGTGAGGAGTCACCGTGCCCTGGTCCGACCGCGGCGCCGGCTGGAAGGCCGGCCTGCCGCCCGTGCGCTGCCCGCGCATACTCGTCCGCCGCGGGCTGGCGATCCCCCTGCCCGGCGGCGGCCGACTGCTGGCCGACCGCTACCATCCCGCCGACGACGAGCGCGCCCCGCTGGTGCTGATGCGCACCCCCTACGGCCGCCGCTCCGGCGCCTGGACCGCCCGGCTCATCGCCAAGCGCGGCTACCAGGTGCTGATCGTCGCCACCGCGGGCACCGGCGGCTCCAGCGGCCGCTTCCGCGGCTGGCTGCTGGACCCGGGCGAACCGGGCGCGGTCATGGACTGGCTGCGCACCCGCCCCTGGTTCTGCGGGGCGATGGCCACCTGGGGCGCCAGCTTCCTGGGCTACACGCAGTGGCAGATGGGCGCCGAGGCGATCGGCGAGTGGCGCGCCGCCCTCATCCAGGACGCACCGCCCGAGGTGTACTCGACCTTCCTCTACCGCGGCGGCGTTCTGGCGCTGGGCGACTGGCTGCGGTGGGTCCAGCAGATGAGCTCGCTGGGTCGCGCCGGCGGCGACCCCTCGCTGCTGCGCGGTGCCGCGGCCCTGCTCCCGGCGCTGCTGCGGGGCCGGCGCGCCTACGCGCACCTGCCGGTGAGCGAGGCCGACCGGGTCCTGGCCGGGCACAGGATCGACGTCTTCCAGGAGTGGCTCGCCCACCGGCGCCCCGGCGCGCTGTGGCAGGCCATGGACCACACCGCCAACGCCGAGCGCCTGCCGCCCCTCGTCCACCTGGCCGGGGGCTGGTACGACCCGTTCCTGCCCGGGGTGCTGGAGGGCTATGCGGCGCTGCGCTCGGGCGAGAGCGGCGCCCGCCGCAGCGTGCGGCTGCTGATCGGGCCCTGGACGCACGGGTGGGGCCTGTTCACCCGCACCTACATGAGCGAGGCCTTCGCCGTTCTGGAGCACGCCCTGCGCGGCGGCCGAGCGCCCGCCGAAGGCGTGCGGGTGTGGGTGGGCGGCGGCGCCGGGCGCTGGCGCGACCTCGACGCCTGGCCGCCGCCCGAGCGGACCCCGACACCGCTGTTCCTGCACCCCGGGGGCCGGCTGGGCCGCCGGCGCCCCGGCGCGTGCGCGCCCACCCCGCTGCGCTACGACCCGGCCGATCCCACCCCCTCGGTGGGCGGTCCGGTGCTCTTCGGCGGCGGCGCGAAGGACAGCCGCACCCTGCTGGGCCGCGCCGACGTGGCCGCATTCGCCGGACCCGAGTTGGAGGAGGCGGTCGAGGCGGCGGGCCCGGTCTCGGCGCAGGTCGACGTCTGCTCGGAGCTGGAGCACTGCGACGTGTTCGTGCGGCTGTGCGACGTGGACCCGCAGGGCCGGTGGGTCCACGTGTGCGACGGCATCGTGCGGCTGGAGCCCGGCGGCCGCGGCGGCGAGGAGGCGGGCTCCGCCGGCGGCGCGGGGCGGGTGTACCGGGCGCGGGTACGGATGTGGCCCGCGGCCCACCTCTTCGCCCGCGGCCACCGCGTGGGGGTGCTGGTGACCGGTGGCGCCCACCCCCGCTACGAGCGCAACCTGGGTACCGGCGACCAGTCGGGCACCGCGATGCGAACCAACGACCTGCGCATCCTGCACGACGGCGCGCACCCCTCGGCGGTGGAGCTGCCGCTGAGCACCGCGTGAGGGCACGCGCCGGGGCGCGCGGCGTCTAGGCTGCCGGTGTGGACGCTTTGGCCGGCCTTCTCGACGGGCCCCGCGCGCGGGGGGCGTTCCTGTGCCGTGTGGCCATGGACCCGCCCTGGGCGGTGCGGGTGCAGGACCGCGCCCCGCTGTCGCTGGTGGCCCCGCGCCGCGGCGAGACCTGGGTGGTGCCCGAGGGCGGCGAGCCGTGCCGCGTGCCGGTGGGCGGGGCGGCCCTCATGCGCGGGCCCGCCCCCTACACCTTCGCCGACGACCCCGGCACCGCGCCGCAGGTGTTCATCGAGCCCGGGGAGCACTGCACCACGCCCCAGGGAGAGCCGCTCTCGCAGGTGCTGGGGCTGGGGGTGCGGCTGTGGGGCAGCCGCGCCGACGCCCACGCGCGGCTGCTGGTGGGCACCTACCGCATGGGCGCCCAGATCGGCCACCGGCTGCTGAGCGCGCTGCCCGCGGTGGTGGTGCTGGACGCGGGAGCCTGGAGCGCGCCCCTGCTGGGCGACATCGACGCCGAGCTGGACCGCGACGAGCCCGGCCAGGACGTCGTGTTGGACCGGCTGCTGGACTTGCTGGTGATCTCGGCTCTGCGCTCCTGGTTCGCCGAACCGGGACGCGCGGTGCCGGGCTGGTACCGCGCCCAGGGCGACGCGGTGGCCGGGCCGGCGCTGCGGCTGCTGCACGAGTCGCCCGAGCGCCCCTGGACGGTGGCCGAGCTGGCGGCGGCCGCGGGGGTGTCGCGGGCGACGCTGGCGCGCCGGTTCACCGAGGCGGTGGGCGAACCGCCGATGGCCTATCTGACCGGGTGGCGGCTGGAGCTGGCGGCGCAGCTGCTGCGCGAGCCCGAGGCCACCGTCACCGCGGTGGCGCGGCGGGTCGGCTATGCCACGCCGTTCGCGCTGAGCGCGGCGTTCAAACGGGTGCACGGCATCAGCCCGGCCCAGCACCGCGGCCGCGTCGGCGCGGCGCCGGCCGGGTCCTGAGCACCGGCCGCGGGCGCGCGGGCGGGGGTGTGCGTCAGGTGTGCTCGCCGGGGTAGGCCACGCCGATGCGCTCGCGCGCGGCGTCGAGGGCCTCGGCGATGCGCACGCTCTCCCGCCAGCTCATCAGCGGGCTCTGCCGCTCGCCCGCGCGCAGCCGCCGGTGGACCTCCATGACCTCGTACTCGAACCCGTTGGCCGTGTGCGGGTAGTCGTAGCGCTCGGGGTCGGCGCCTTCGCGGTGCAGCACCAGCCCGGTCGGGCAGAACCAGTCGGTCAGGGCGATGCTGCCGCGGGTGCCGACGATGTCGGCGCGGCGCGGGATGGGCGCCTCGATCGAGCAGCTGAGCACTCCCAGGGTGCCGCCGCTTCCGGTCACCGTCATCGCGACCTGGGAGTCGACGCCGGTGGGGGCCTTGTGCGCCTGGGCCTGGATCGAGGTGAACGCGCCCAGCACCATCGAGGCGAAGGCGACGGGGTAGACGCCCACGTCCAGCAGCGCGCCGCCGGCCAGGTCCGGGGAGAACAGCCGGCCCTGCGGGTCGTAGTCCATGCGGCCGCCGATGCCGGCCTGGACCATGCGGATTTCGCCGATGGCGCCCTCGGCCAGCAGGTCGCGGACCTTGTGGGTGGCGGGGGCGAACCGGGTCCACATGGCCTCCATGAGGAACCGGTCGGCGCGTTCGGCGGCCTCGACCATCGCGGCGGCCTGGCCGGCGTTGACGGCCAGCGGCTTCTCGCACAGCACGTGGCGCCCGGCTTGCAGGCACTGCACGGTGGGCTGGTGGTGGATGTTGTGCGGGGTGGCGACGTAGACGATGTCGACGCCCTCGTCGGCGGCCAGATCGGCGTAGGTGGCGTGGGCGCGGGGGATGTCCCAGGTGCGGGCGAAGCGGTCGGCGGTGGCGGCGCTGCGCGACCCCACCGCCACGACCTCGGCGTCGGCGACGGCGCGCAGGCCGGTCATGAAGCGGTGGGCGATGGCGCCGGTGCCGAGGATGCCCCAGCGCACGGGGGTCTGGGGGGAGATGTCGTTGGTCACCGCAGCAGCCTATTCCAGGGGTGTCGGGGGCGGAGGGGGCGGGCGCACGCCCGCGGGGGTCGGCACGGTCGGGCGCAGCGGGCCCGCGGCGGGTGGCCGCGGCAGGTGCGGGGCAGCCGAAAGGAGCGGGCGATGGCGGACTGGGACGACGTGGTGGCGCTGGGGCGCGGGCTTATGGAGGTGGAGGAGTCGACCTCCTACAACACCCCGGCGCTGAAGGTGCGCGGCAGGCTGTTCGTGCGGCTGCGCAGCGAGGCCGAGGGCGCCCTGGTGGTGATGTGCGGGCTGGATGAGAAGGAGGCGCTGCTGGCCTCGGGCGATCCGGCGTTCTTCACCACCGCGCACTACGACGGCTACGGGGCGGTCCTGGTGGACCTGGAGCGGGTGGGGCACGGCGAGCTGGCCGAGCTGGTGACCGAGGCGTGGCGGATCAAGGCGCCGGCGCGGCTGCGGCGGCGGTTCGACGCCGGCCAAGCGCCCGGCCCGTGACCGGCGGCGGTCGAGGCCGCGGTCGGGGCGGTCAGCGGCGCCGGTACCGCGCGGGCGCCGCGGCGGGGATGTGGCGCAGGCTGTAGGCGCACACCGCCGCCCACCCGGCGGCGGCCGCGCCGATCTTCAGCCGCTGCTCGGCGCGCGGCAGGCGGGTTCCGAAGACGACGGCGTCGCCGAGGTCGCTGGCCACGCGCGCGGCCACCGCCGCGCGCATCGCTGCGGGGCCGGGCGCACACAGCATCAGCGCGCCCAGCGCCATGTCGCGCACACCGATCGCATGCATGAGCAGCCTGATGTCGTGCGGGACCTGCCCGTCGGGACCGGCGTGGCCGCTGGGGCGGGCCATCAGGTGCGGGCGGGCGATGATCGCGGCGCTGAAAGCGATCGTCACCGCCCCCAGCAGGCGGGGGACGAGCATGGCGCCTCCTCGTGGCGGTCGGGTCCGCACTCTGTGGGGCTTGTGCCCGCAGCCCGCACCGGCCACACCGGCCGCGGCCCACAGCCGCCGGGCGCGGGGGAAAACCGCTTGCGAGGCGTGTGCGGCGCTGGTGGGCTTGGGCGGTTCCGCTTCTACCGCCGACCTGCCGACAGGGGTGACATGTTCAGCGACGCCGACGTCGAACGCTTCGTGGACGAGGGTTTCGTGCATCTTCCCGGAGCCGTGCCGGAGGCGGTGACCGCGGCCTGCCGTGCGGAGCTGTGGCAGGCCAGCGGCTGCGACCCCGAGGACCCCGCGACCTGGACCCGGCCGGTGGTGCGGGTGCCGGGGCTGTCCAGCGCGCCGTTTCGCGAGGCCGCCAACACCGACGCGCTGCACGCCGCCTACGACCGCCTCGCCGGCGAAGGCCGCTGGCAGGCGCCCCCGGGGCTGGGCACCTTCCCGCTGCGGTTTCCCAGCAGCGAGGACCCCGGCGACGCCGGATGGCACCTGGACGCCGGCTGCACCGACGACGCCGGCGGCTACCGGGTGACGCTGCGCTCGCACGGGCGGGCGCTGCTGATGCTGTTCCTGTTCACCGACGTGGCCGCGGCCGACGCGCCCACCCGCATCCGCGCGGGCTCCCACCGCGACGTCGCGCCGCTGCTGGCCGGATTCTCCGAGCCGCCGGGGCGGGAGTGGTTCGACCTGTGCGGCGAGGCCGTGGAGGCCAGCGCCCACCGCCCGGTCGTCGATGCCGTGGGGCGGGCCGGCGACGTCTTCCTGTGCCACCCCTTCCTCGTGCACACGGCCCAGCCCCACCACGGCAGCGCACCGCGGTTCATCGCCCAGCCGCCGCTGGCGCCCACCGCCCCCCTGGACCTGCGGGCGTCGGAGCCCACCCCGGTGGAACGCGCCGTCCAGCAGGCGCTGGCCGGCGCTTAGGTCGAGAGTGTCCGGGGGGTTCTGCCCCCGGGAGGGCTTCGCGTTTCCCGCCGCGCCGACCGGATGCCCGGGGAAGGCACCCGGTCGGCGCGGCCGTCCCACACGGCTTTGCCGGGCCGCGCCCGGGCGCAGGGGAAATCGGATGTGGCCCGCGGCCGGGCCGGAGTAGGATCGGCCGGTCGCCGTTCTGCGGCGCCGCGGGCGGGGTCGGGGTCGGGGTATGCGAAACGGGGGTGCCGATGCTGGTCGATCCGCAGGTGGTCGCGGCCTTCTGCCTGGCTGCGCTGCTGATGTCGCTTGCGCCGGGCCCCGACATGATGTTCATCACCGCCACCGGCCTGTCGTCGGGGCCGCGTGCGGGGCTGCTGGCGGCGGTGGGGGTCTCGGCCGGGCTTGCGGTGCACACCAGCGCCGCCGCTCTGGGGCTGGGTGCGGTGCTGGAGGCCTTCCCGGCAGCGTTCACCGCGGTGCGGATCGCGGGCGCCTGCTACCTGGTCGTGCTGGCGGTGCTGGCGTTTCGCGACGCCGTGCGGGCCGGGGCGGCCGCAGGCGCCGCGCCCCGGGCCGCGGGCGGCGCGGGGCGGTTGCGGGTGTTCGTGCGGGCGATGCTGACCAACCTCGCCAACCCCAAGGTCATCGTGTTCTACCTGGCGTTCTTCCCGCAGTTCATCGACCCCTCCCGCGGGCACGTGGCCGCCCAGTTCTTCCTGCTGGGGGCGCTGTTCATCATGGTGGGGCTGTGCGTGGACGCCGCCGCGGGCCTGCTCTCCGGGCGGCTGGGCGACGCGCTGCGCCGCCGACCCCTGGTCCAGCGGGTGCTGCACGCGTTCTCGGGCACCGTCTTCGCGGGCTTGGCGCTGCGGTTGGCCGCCGACTCCCGCTGAGCCCGTTCGGAGGCCGCGGCGCGGCGGCGCCCTCTGTCCGGTCTCTCGGTCGGGTCTCTAGCGGGGGAACAGTTCGAAGGACACGGCCGCACGCCCGCCGAAGCGCGCGGCGGTGTCGCCGGTGGCCCGGCCCAGGAACCCGCGGACGTAGGTCTCGGGGTCGGCGTCGGTCAGGGCCTCGATGTAGGCGCGGTGCTCCAGCAGCGAGCGCACGGCCCGCTCCATTCCGGGTCCGGCCTCCACGGCGTGGGTGGGCCGGGGCGAGGCGGCCACCGCGACCCAGCGCACGCCCTCCCACGGCGGCAGGCCCTGCTCGGCCAGCTCCGGGAAGATCCACCGGTTGCCCGCGTCGGCGGCGGCGTCCAGCACCGCCCGGCCCACGGCCCTGTGGTCGGGGGTGTTCCAGGAGGTGCCGCCGAAGGTGTCGCGGTGGTTGAGGGTGACGACCAGTTCGGGGCGGTGCCGGCGGATGGCGGCGGCCACGTCGCGGCGCAGCGCGGGGCCGTACTCGACGACGCCGTCGCGGTGGTCGAGGAACTCCACAGACGACACGCCCACGACGGCGGCACTGGCCCGCTGCTCGCGCTCGCGCACCTCGGCGGCGCGGGCGGGTTCCATGGTGGCGATGCCGGCTTCGCCGCGGGTGGCCAGCAGGTAGGCGACCTCGCGTCCGCCGTCGACCCAGGAGGCGATGGCCGCGGCCGCGCCGTACTCCAGGTCGTCGGGGTGGGCGACGACGGCCAGGGCGCGCTGCCAGTCGGCGGGCATGGGTTCGAGCCGGTCGGTCACGGCGGGTCCTTTCGCGCGGGAGAGTCGGGCGGGTGCGGGCCGCACCCGGTGGCGGGCCGGCGCCAGCCTATGCCCGAGCAGGTCACAGCCGCCGTCGATCGCGATCGGGTGGCCGCGTCGTCCGCCGGGGCCCGGGGGTTCGGGCACCGCGGCGACCGGCGCGCGCCCGCCGACTCGTCCGCGTGGCGGCTCCGCTCGGTGTCGCAGGAGCGCGGGGGTGCGAGGCGGTCGGTGCGCATCGCCCGCTCCCCTTTCGCGCCGCTCCGCGCGGCCCTTGAACCATCGTGGCGCGCCGGTCCGGGCGGAGCCGGCCGGGATTCTCGCCCCGGGAACATCCGGGGGCGGAGGCCCTCAGGCGGTCAGCGCTGTTGCCGCGCAGGCCAGTGCCGCGACCGACAGCGCCGCCCGCAGCACGTTCCAGCGCACCCAGGCGGCTTCGAAGGCCCGGCGGGCCCGGGCGGCCCGGTCGGGGTCGGCGGGGTGCCCGGCCCGCTCCAGCGCGTTGTTGAGCGGCACGTTGAGTGCCATCGTCACGGCGATCACCGCCGCCACCAGCGCCAGCGCCGCGCCCAGCCACGCCGCCGCGGCGCCGTCGGCGCCCAGGTGCACGGCCGCGGCCGCGGCCAGCAGCACCGGCGTGCCCGCGAAGACCGCGGCGAAGACCGGGTTGAGGATGGCGGCGTTGATGCGCTGCATGGCTTCGACGAACGCGGTGTCGCCGGCGCGCGCCAGCCCGGGCATGACCGCGTAGGCGAAGGCGGTGAACAGCCCCGCGAACAGGCCGGTGTCCACCGCGGCCGCCACCAGCGCCGCCTGCCGCACGATCTCAGGCACCGGTCGCCTCCGTGCGGGCGGTGTGCCAGGCGCCGGCCGCCGCGGCGCCGCGGGCGAAGTCGGCGAAGTCGCGGGGCTCGCGCCCCAGCGCCTGGCGGACGCCGTCGGCGGTGGGGGTGTTGCGCCCGCCGAGCACCTCGCCCAGCAGCGCGGACAGGGACTCGGCGAGGGCGGGGTCGGCCCCGTCGGCGACCAGGCCGGCGGCGAACTCGCGGGTGGTGGTGGGCCGGTAGGCGAGGTCGAGGCCGGCGGCGGCGCCGATCTCGGCGAGCGCCCGGGCGAAGGTCGGCGGCCGGGGGCCCGTGACCTCGTAGACCCGCCCGGCGCGGTCCGGCTCCAGCAGGCCGGCGGCGGCCACCGCCGCGACGGCCTCGCCGCCCGACACCGCCGCGGCCAGGAAGTCCTCGGTGAAGTTTTGCATCAAGAAGCTGGAGCGCACGACGGTCCAGGCGGCGCCGGAGGCGCGAAGCGCCTGCTCGCTGCGCAGGGCGCCGGGCTCGCCGCGGCCGCTGAGCAGCACGAGGTGAGCGACGCCGGCCGCGGCGGCGGCCCGGGCGAACCGGCCGATCACCGCGTCGGCGCCGGGAAGTCCCACGTCGGGGGCATAGGCGATGTAGGCGCTGGTGGCCCCTTCCAATACCGGGCCCCAGGTGGTCTCGTCCTGCCGGTCGAAGCGGGGCCGGCCCGAGCGCGAGCCGATGGGCACGGCTCGGCCGGACTCGGCCAGCAGCCGCGCGACGCGGCGCCCGGTCTTACCGGTGCCGCCCAGCACCAGCGTGGTGGATGTGCGGGTGTGCGTGTCGGTCGTCATGGCAGCCAGTCAACGCCGCCGGGCGGGTGCGGGCCATGGCCGACATGCTCGTCGGCATACGCGCGCGTCTCACCGGGGCGGTTGGCGGCGCGGCCGCCGTTTGGCATGCTGCGCGCATGCGGCGCAGTTATGTGGTGACCGGAGCCGGGCGCGGGATCGGGCGCGCCATCGCCGAGCGCCTCGTGGAGGACGGCGGGGCCGTGGTGGCGGTCGACGCCGACGAGCGGGCGCTGCGGTGGGCGGCGGATCGGCCGCAGTTCCTGGCGGCGGTGCCGGGCGACGCCGCCGAGGAGGCGGTGGCCGAGGCCGTGGCAGAGGAGGCCGAGCGGTTCGGCGCCCTGGGCGGCTGGGTGAACAACGCCGCGGTCTTTCGCGACGCCGACCTGCACGCCACGGCTCCCGCGCGGATGACGGAGCTGATCACCGCCAACCTCGCGCCCGTGGTGACCGGGTGCGCGGTGGCGGTGCGCCGGTTCCTGCGGGCGGGCACCGGCGGTGCGATCGTCAACGTCTCCTCCCACCAGGCCCAGCGCCCCGTACCCGGCGCCATGGCCTACGCGAGCGCCAAGGCGGCCGTGGAGGGCCTGACGCGGGCCCTGGCCGTGGACTACGGGCCGCACGGGGTGCGCGCCAACGCGTTGGCGCTGGGGTCGGTGGCGACTGAGCGCTACACGGCCCTGCTGGCGGGCCAGGAGCCCGGGCAGGCGCTGCGCACCCGGGAGCAGATGGCGCGGCTGCACCCGCTGGGCCGGGTGGGTGAGCCCGAGGAGGTCGCCGACGCGGTGGCCTACCTGCTCGGCGACCGGGCCGGGTTCATCAGCGGAGCCGTGCTGCCCCTGGACGGCGGCCGCTCGGTGCGCGGGCACGACCCCGAGGAGGCCTGAGCTTGGTTCTCAACCTGGTCGGGCGTGGTGCTCCTGCAGGCTGACGGCGCGTTCGACGGTCCTTCCCACGTCATGGCGCGGTGCCCGGCCCCGGTTCGTCGATCCCCGTGGAGGCCCGGGACCCGCAACCGGGGTCGGGGCGCACCGGCGCGACAGGCCGCCCTCGCGCGGACATTGCCACGGGGCGGGCCGAGCGAAGCCGGGTGTGGGCGGCGGTCACCAGCCACATCCACCGGCCGGCCGCCTCGGGGCTGCGCAGGCGCGGCACCGTCCACCCCGGCGTCTGCTTGAGCATCCGAAAGGTGCTCCAGGTCGAAGCGCCGCAGGAGCGCCTGCCGGAGACGGTCCGGCAGGGCCACCTGTTCCGGGGTCGAGGACCAGAGCCGCACCGGCGGGTCGACCTCCGCGCTCGGCGGCGACGCGCCGACTGTTGCGGGGTCGTCATCGTGCCGGTGCACGCGGCCTCCCTCGCACTCAACGCGCACACCCGCTTACCCGGCAGTCTCCGAGCCGGGGGCGTCCGGCTCCGGCAGGGTGGTCGCGGCGTTCGGCGGCCGCGCGGCCGCTCCGCAACCGCAGGCGGGAGGCGGGCGGGATCGGCGGGTATCGCGGACGGAAGCTGTCCGGGTGTGCTCCTAGAGTCGCGGCCATGGCCACCGACACCACGTCCGCACCGGTCTTCCGGTATGCGGCCGTCACCTTCGACTGCCCGGACCCGGCCGCGCTGGCCCGCTTCTACAGCGGCCTCCTCGGTCTGCCCGCGGTCTTCTCCAGCGACCACTTCGTCCTGCTCGGCCGGGAGGGCGAGGCGGGACTGGGGTTCAACCGGCTGACCGACTACCGCCCTCCGACCTGGCCCGACCCCGACCAGGAGAAGCAGGCCCACATCGAGCTGGGGGTGGACGACCTGGACGCCGCACAGGCCCACGTGCTGGCCCGGGGCGCGTCCGCGCCCGCGAGCCAGCCCGACCCCGACCGCTGGAGAGTGCTGCTGGACCCCGCCGGCCACCCCTTCTGCATCTCCACCCTGGTCTGACCGCACAGCCGGCCCGCGGCGCCGGGCGGCGCGGCGGGCCGGCGGCGCAGCCCGGCCACGCTCGGCTGCCGGCCCGGGCCTTTGCGAAGCTCCGGTCGGTCGTGGGACCGTGCGGCCCGCCGAGGACGCCACCGGGTTCCAGGCGTCGGCGCGCCGCGGGGTGGCGGAGCCGACCTTCGCCCGGCCGGTGCGCCACCGCCGCCTGGCCCGCGACCACGAGCGCGACCCGGCCGGCGCCGAACCGTGGTCACGGCCGCGGTGATCCGGCTGAGGCGCCTTTCCAACGGTCTCTCCGGGGCGGAGTCTCCTTTCCCTCGAAGCGCCGGTGCTGAGGAATGGCGTGACGGCTGTCCGTCCGCCCCGCCTGAGCAGGGGCGGGGCCGACAGCGGCGGACCGGCTCTCCTGCGGGGCGCCTTCAGCGGCGGCGCAGCTTGAGGACGCTGTCGGTGCGGTGGCCGCCGGGGCTGGGGTGGGCGCGCTCGCGCTCCTCGGCGACCTGGACCTCCCACTCCGCCTCCGGCAGCTCCAGCGACTTCAGGACCTCGGCCGCGGTGGGCTGCTCGACGTGGGAGCCGACCTCCTCCTCCCACACGCGCGCGCCGACGTGGCCGACGATCAGCAGCGTCCCGCCGGAGGCGACGCGCGAGGCGGCGGTGCGCAGCACGGGCTCGCGCGGCAGGTCCTGCCAGGAGTGCAAAAAGCACGCCGAGACCAGGTCGAAGCGGCCCTCGGGGAACGAGGACCCCAAGCTGTGGCGCTGGAACTCGGTGCGCTCGCCCACGCCGGCCTCGTCGGCGCGGATGCGGGCGCGCTCCAGGGCGATTCCGGAGACGTCGACGCCGACCACGCGCCACCCGCGCCGCGCCAGCCACACCGTGTCGGCCCCCTCGCCGCAGCCCAGGTCCAAAGCGGTGCCGGGCTCCGTGCCGGTGGTCTCGGCGACGAGGGCCGCGTTGGGCTCGCCGCTCCACACGCGCCGGCTCTCGCTGTAGCGGGCGTCCCAGAACCGCTGTCCTGCCGTGCCGGTGTCGTCGTTCATCGGGCGGTCCCCCCTTGTCCTCGCGGTCCCTGCGGCCCGGCGGCGGCTCCGGTACCGGGCGGCGCCGCCGCGCCTATGCGGGGATCCTGCGACCGCCACCGGACCGCGGACAAGCGGCGTTGCCGTTCCGGCAAGTCCGCCTGCGCTGCTCTTGACCGAGCGCCGCCGAGCGGGACCGGGCGAGGACAGTGCGGTCCACCCGCGCACCGCCCCGGGAAGCCGCGGGCCCGGGGCGCTGCCCGTGCTGCCCGCGCTGTGGGCGGTCCCTCCGGCAGCCGTGCCCTCACCCGCCGCCGGAGGCGCCGCGCTTCATGCGCCCTTGCCGGTGCCGGGCGCGTGCCCGCGCACACGCCCGGCACCGCCGCCGACCGGACCCGAACCCTCAGCGCTCCAGCAGGGCCCGCAGCGCCTTGACGACCTCGGCCGGGGCCTCCTCGGCCATGAAGTGGCCGCAGGAGACCGTGGCGTGGTCCAGGTCGGGCGCCCAGGGCCGCCACATCGCGGCGGCGTCGTAGCCCAGCACCGCGCCCCAGTCCTGTTGCAGCACCGACACCGGCATCGCCAGCTGCCGGCCGGCCCGCTGGTCGGCCTCGTCGAGGTCGGCGTCGACGCCGGCCGACGCCCGGTAGTCGGCGACGATGGAGTCCACCGCCGCGGCGGACTTGGCCACATAGGCCGCGCGCAGGTGCGGCGGGATCGCGGCGGGGTCCTGGGACCAGCTGTCCAGGAAGTGGCCGAAGAACGCCTCGGGCGCGCCGGCGATGAGCTTCTCGGGCAGGTCGGCGGGCTGGGCCATCAGGTACAGGTGGAAGCCCACCGCACCCGCCCGCCCGTGCAGCGCCTCCCACATCTGCGGTACGGGCAGCACGTCCAGCGCGGCCACGTGCGTGACGGTGCCGGGGTGGTCCAGCCCGGCGCGCAGCGCCACCAGGGCGCCGCGGTCGTGGCCGGCCACCGCGAAGCGGTCGTGTCCCAGCGCGCCGGCCAGCGCGACGACGTCGGCGGCCATGGTGCGCTTGGCATAGGTCGCGCCGCCGCCCGAGTCGGCGGGCTTGTCGCTGTCGCCGTAGCCGCGCAGGTCGGGGCAGATCACAGTGTGGTCGGCGGCCAGGTCGGCGGCGACGTGGCGCCACATCAGGTGGGTCTGGGGGAAGCCGTGCAGCAGCACGACCGGGCTGCCCGAGCCCCCGACGGCGACGTTGAGCTCCACCCCCTCGGCGCCGGGCAGACGGCGGTAGTCGAATCCTTCGATGCGCGGTTGCGGTTCCACGGCGGGCTCCTTCTCGCGGTTGCGTTGCGGTACTCCCGCAGCCTGCCGTGCGGCGATGAGCAGCCGATGAGCAGCGGCCAAGTGCCGGCGCCCGGACGCCGCACCGGGTGCGCCCGGCTAGATTCGATACCATGACCAGCGATTCCGACGACCCGGCCGCGGTGCGCTTCGCCGTGCTCGGGCCCTTGGAGGCCGTCGGCCCGAACGGGGCGTCGGTACTGAAGGGGCCGCGGCAGCGGGCCCTGCTCGCGCGGCTGCTGGTGGCCGGCGGACGGGTCGTGCCGGTGGACCGGCTGGTGGAGGACCTGTGGCCCGAGCAGGCGCCCGACGGCGCTGTCGCGGCGATCCGCACGTTCGTCGCCGACCTGCGCCGCGCGCTGGAACCCGCCCGGCCGCCCCGCAGCCCGGCCCGCCTGCTGGCCACCGCCGCCCCCGGCTACGTGCTGCGGGCCGCACCGGGCGCGGTCGACGCCGACCGGTTCGAGGCGGGGGCGGCGCGGGGCCGCGCGCTGCTGGCCGACGCGCGGCCGGGCCCGGCCCTGGAGGAGCTGGAGCGGGCCCTGCAGCTGTGGCGCGGTCCCGCCTACGCCGAGTTCGCCGACTACCCGTGGGCGCGCGGCGCCGCCGAGCGGCTGGAGGAGCTGCGCCTGGCCGCCGTGGAGGACCGCGCCGAGGCGCTGATCGGGTCGGGCCGGGCGGCCGAAGCGGTCCCCGACCTGAGGGCCCACGTCGGCGCCCGCCCGCTGCGCGAGGACGCCTGGCACCATTTGGCGCTGGCGCTGTATCGCTCGGGCCGCCAGGGCGAGGCGCTGGCGGCGCTGCGGCGGGCCCGCCGCACGCTGGCCGAGGAACTGGGCGTGGAGCCGGGCGAGCGGCTGCGCACGCTGGAGGCCGACATCCTCGCCCAAGCGCCGCGGCTGAGCCCGCGTCCGCCGGAGCAGGGCCCGCCCGCCCCCGCGGCGCCCGCGCCGCCGCGCCCGCCGGCGCACCCGCTGCTGGGCCGCTCCGGCGAAACCGGTGAGCTGGAGCGGGCCGCCGAGCGCGCACAGCAGGGCGGCACCGTCACGGCGCTGATCGCCGGCGGCGCCGGGGCCGGCAAGACCGCGCTGGCCCGCGACCTGGCCGCGCGCCTGTCGGCGCGGGGGTGGACCGTCGCCTGGGGCGAGTGCCCCGAGCACGAGGGCGCCCCGCCCGCCTGGACCTGGGAGCGCATCGCCGCGGCGCTGGCGGCGGCCTCCTCCTCCGCCGCGGCGGGGGTGTCCGCGCCCGCGGGCGCGGACACCCCCGCCGACCCCGCCGCCGCCCGGTTCCAGGCCCTGCGCCGCGCCGTCGCGCTGGTGGAGGCGGCCGCCGCCGGCGCCCCGGTCCTGCTGGTCGCCGACGACCTGCACCGCGCGGGCGAGGAGACCCTGGAGCTGCTGGCCGGGGTGGCGGCTCACCCGGGCACCCCGCCGGTGCTGGTGGTGGGCACCTACCGCAGCGACGAGATCACGCCCGCGCTGACCCGCGCGCTGGCCCGCCTGGCCCCGCGCGAACCCCTGCGCCTGTACCTGGAGGGGCTCTCCCGTAGCGACACCGGCCGGATCGTGGCCGAGACCGCCCGGCGCGGCGCCGACGAGGCCGCCGTGGCCGCGATCCACCGCCGCAGCGGCGGCAACCCCTTCTACGTGCGCGAGCTCGCCCGCCTCTACGCCGACCAGGGCGCCCGCGCGCTCGACACCGTCCCGCCCGGGGTGGGCGACCTCATCCGCCACCGCCTGGCCGGCCTCGACCCGGCCGCGCGGCGGCTCGTGGGCCGGGCCTCGGTGATCGGCCGCGACGTCGACCCCGGGGTACTGGCCGCCGTGGCCGCCGAGGAGGGAGGAGACGGCGACGGCATGCTCGACGCCCTCGACGCCGCGCTGCAGTCCGGTTTCCTCACCGAACCCGAGCCGCGCCGGCTGCGCTTCTCCCACGTCCTGGTGCGCGACGCCGTCTACACCGGGCTGTCGGGGCCGCGCCGGGCGCACTGGCACGGCGCCGCCGCCCGCGCCCTGGAGCGGCTGCGCCCCGGCGAGGCCGCGTCGCTGGCCCACCACTTCGCCCGCGCCGACACCCCCGGATCCGACGAGCGCGCCGCCGTCTACGCGCGCGCGGCCGCCCGCGGGGCCGAGGACCGCTTCGCCCCGCACGAGGCCGCCCGCCTGTGGCGCGAGGCGGCCGAGGCGTGCGAGCGCAGCGGCGCCCCCGTGCGGGTGCACCTGGAGGCGGTCATGGGCATGGTGCGGGCGCTGGCGGTCACCGGGCGGCTGGAGGAGGCCCGCGCCCACCGGGGCCGCGCCGTGGAGGCGGCCGCCGGATTGGACGACCCCGAGCTGCTGGGGCGGGTCGTCACCGCCTTCGACGTGCCGGCGCTGTGGCCGCGCAACGACGACGAGGGCCTCTCCGCCCGCGTGGCCGGCGCCGCGCAGCAGGCGCTGGCGGCGTTGGAGGCCGCCGCCCCCGACGGCGGCGACGAGGAGCTGCGCTGCCGCCTGCTGATCACCCTCGCGCTGGAGCTGCGCGGCGATCCCGGCGAGCGCGGACCCGGCGCCGCCCGCCGGGCCGAGGCCCTCGCACGGCGCGGGGGCGATCCCGCGCTGCTGTGCGCGGCCCTCAACGCCGGGTTCATGCAGTCCTTCCACACCGCGGGAGGGGCGCGGCGGCGGGCCGGTATCGGCGCCGAGCTGGTCGAGGTTGCCTCCGGCGCGGGCCTGGTGGCCTACGAGGTGCTGGGCCGGCTCGTGCAGATGCAGGCCCGCAGCGCTCTGGCCGACTTCGCCGCCGCCGACGCCCACGCCGACGCGGCCGGCGAGCTGGGCGAGCGCTACGAGATCGGCGGCGTCGCCGTGTTCACCGGCCTGTATGCGGCCCTACGCGCGGCCGCGGCGGGCCGCTTCACCGAGGCCGAGCACGCCTACCGCGCCGCGGCCGGGCCGCTGGCGGGCTCGGGCATGCCCGGCATGGCGCGCGGCGCCGTGCCGCTGGCGCTGCTGTGCCTGCGGCTGCAGCCGGGCGGGCCCGACCCCGCCGACTGGGCGGATCTGGCGGGGGCCGAGTGGGGGCCCTACGCACCGTGGGCGCTGCCGCTGGTCGGCATGGGCGCGGCGGCCTCTCATGCGCCGCCGCCCGCGCCGGTGGGTCTGCTCAACGAGGCGCTGACCTGCCTGGACGCCCGCGTCGCGCGCGCGGTCGGCGATCAGGGCCGGATGCGGCGCGCCTACGAGCGGTTGCTGCCGGCCGCCGATGAGCTGGCCGGGGCCGGCAGCGGCCTGGTCGCGCTGGGGCCTGTCGCCCATCACCTGGGCGACCTCGCCCGCGCGCTGGGGTGGGGGCCGCAGGCCGAGGACCACTACCGCCGCGCCCGCACCGTCGCCGAACACGCGGGGGCGCCGCACTGGGCGAGCGCCGCCGAGCGGGAGCTGCGCGCGCAGGCCTGAACCCGCCGCGGACGGGCGGGCCCGCGCCGGCCACCGGGCCGTTGATGGTCATCCGGCCGATGCTGGGCGGCAGGTCCCCCCCGGCCCGCCCCCGCCGAGGGCCAGGCCGGTCGCTGCGGCGGTCGGGTCGGCAGCGCGAGGCGGTTGACGGCGGCGACCGGCATCCGCCCCGGCGCCCCCGCGCCGCGCTCCTTTCAGAGACCCGCGCGGCGCCGGCTCAGTCGAGGACCGCGGTCGCCTCGACCTCCACCAGGTGCTCGGGTACGTCCAGCGCCGCCACGCCCACCAGCGTGGCGGGCGGGGCCGGGGCGGCCCCCAGCTTCGCGGCCGCCCGCGCGACGCCCTCCATGAAGGGGGGCATCTTGTCGGGGGTCCAGTCGGTGACGTAGACGGTCAGCTTCGCGACGTCGTCGAAGGAGCCGCCGATTCCGGTCAGGGCGGTGGCGACGTTGAGGTAGCACTGCTCGACCTGTGCGGCGAGGTCGCCCGCGCCGACCACCCTGCCTTCCGCGTCCCAGGCCACCTGACCGGCGACGAAGACCAGCTTGGAGCCCGTGGCCACCGCCACCTGCCGGTAGGCGCCGATCTCCGGCAGTCCGCCGGGGTCGATCAGGGTGATCGCCATCGTGGGTGCCTCGTTCCCCTCGTGGTGCGAGACCGTCGGGCGTACGGCTCCGGCGGTGCTCTCTTGCGGTTACTCGGAAACCGTAGGAGAGTGTGCGCTGACATGGAAGAACGTACTTTTCGGTGACTGGGGAACCTTATAGTGACCACGCAGTACACGGGCTCGCCCGAGGACGCGGACCTGGCGCGGGCGGACTCGCTCGCGCGGGAGATCTTCTCCGACGTCGCCAACAAGTGGGCGCTTCTGATCATCGAGTTCCTCGGCGACGGCACCCTGCGCTTCAACGAGCTGCGCAACATGGTCGAGGGCATCAGCCACAAGATGCTCACCCAGAACCTGCGCATGCTGGAGCGCAACGGCCTGGTCGAGCGCACCGTGCACCCGACCGTGCCGCCGCGGGTCGAGTACACCCTCACCGAGGCCGGCCGGGGCCTGCGCGCGACGGTCGACACGATGTGCGGCTGGACCCGCCGCTACATCGGACACATCGAGGCCTCCCGCCGCCGCTTCGACACCTGAGCGGGCCGGCCGAAGCGCCGCCCGGCGGGCGCGCGGCGCTCAGCGGGGCTGTTCGGCGATGCGCACCCGGCGGCTTCGGCCCGGCGACAGCAGCGACGCCAGCGCCCGCCCCTGCTCGGCCACCTCGGCGCGCTCGGTGCCGGAGAGGCCGCGCAGCGGGGTCACCCCCACCGCGCCGTCCTCCACACTCCAGGTCGCCGCCACCCGGCCGTCCACCAGGACGAAGCGCGCCCCCGTCACCGACAGGCCGCGGTGGGCGTCGTCGATGATGCGCGTGCGGTCGTGGTAGCCCAGCACCGCGTTGTCGAAGGCGGGCAGGAACCGCACGGGAGCGGGGGTGGCGGGGTCGGGGCGCGGCGCGTCGGGCAGGTCCAGCAGCCGCCGGCCGCGCTCGTCGCGGAAGGCCACCAGCTCCTCGCGCATCGCCGAGACCGCGGCCGGGAGCCCGGCCAGACCGCACCAGGCGCGCAGGTCGGCCGATGCGGCGGGGCCGAACGCCGCCAGGTAGCGCCGTACCAGCGCCCGGCCCACGGGATCGGAGGCGTCCGGCTCCAGCGGGTCGGCCGCGCGCCCCAGCCACGACGCTATCGCCATGTGGCGCACGCCCGCCGTCTGCCGCCACAGTCTGCGCGGCGGCAGCTGCACCAGCGGCACCAGTGCGCCGATCATCTCCCCCAGCGCCCGGGCGCCCGGCTCGGGCCGGTGGTCGGCCAGCTCGCGGGCGAGCTCGGCCGTCGTGCGGGGCCGGCCGTCGGCCGCCACCTCCCGGGCGGCCGCCGCGAGCGCGTCGAGGTCGACCCCCGCGAACTCGCGGCGGTAGACGCCCAGGACCCGCTGGCGCAGCATGGTCTCGTGCCGGGTCCGCCAGGCCAGGGCGTCGTCGGCGGCGAGCAGGTGGACGGTGCGGCGCATGAGATGGGTGCGCACCACGCGCCGCCCGGTCAGCAGGTCGGACAGCTCCGCCGGGTCGAAGGCGCGCAGCCGCGACCAGAGTCCGGCGAAGGGTTCCTGCGGTTCCTGGGCCTGCATGCCGCACAGGTGCGCGACCGCGTCGAGCACCGGCATGGGCGAGGGTTCGAGCAGCAGCTGGCGGGCGAGTGTGGCGCGGTTGAGCGCGCGGCTGTCGAGGAGCTCCATCGCTTCCTTCGGGCGGCGGTGCGGACGGCGGGTGCGCGGCGGTCGGCACCGGTCAGGTCGAGGTCTGGCCGTCGATCGACTCGCGCAGGATGTCGGCGTGTCCGGCGTGCTGGGCGGTCTCGGCGATGACGTGGATCAGCACCCGGCGCACGCTGTGCGCCGCTCCCGGCTCGTTCCAGGGCGCCTCCGGCAGCGGATGGGTCCTCGACAGGTCCTCCACGGAGGCGACGACCTCCTCGGTGCGGGCGGCGACCCGCGCGTAGCGGTCGAGGATTGCGGCCAGCGTCTCGCCGGGCTGCATCGCGAACTCCCTCTGGCGGTCGATCGCCCATTGCGGCATCTGCCGCGCGGTCCCGGCCATGAGGTCGTCCCAGGTGACGCCGTCGGGAAGGGTGAAGCTCATCGCCGAGGCGCCCTCGACGGCGAAGCGCATCCAGGCCTCCTCGGTGGAGGCGACGTGCTTGAGCAGCCCGCCCAGGCACAGCGCGCTGGCCGTCGGGCGCTCACCGGCCTGCGCGTCGCTGAGCCCGCGCACCGTGCCGATCAAGAACGCCCGTGCCATGGCGAGTTCGGCGAGCAGGTCGGCCCGCTCGCCGCCGAGCGCGGCGGTCGTGGTGGGTGTGGTGTTCATGGCGGAGTCCTTCCGGTCGTCGTCGGTCATAAAAGAACAGTCGCAGCAGGAGCGGACAGGTTGTGTCCTCTTCTTCGGCCAGGATGGATTCATGCCGAAAACCTCAGCGCGGTTGCTGTCCCTGCTGTCCCTTCTCCAGGCACGCCGGTACTGGCCGGGCGCGGTGCTGGCCGAGCGGTTGGCGGTCAGCCCGCGCACGGTGCGCCGCGACGTCGACCGGCTGCGCGAGCTGGGTTATCCCGTCGCGGCCGACAAGGGCCCCGACGGCGGGTACCGGCTCGACGCCGGCGCCGAGCTGCCGCCGCTGCGGTTCGACGACGAGCAGGCCGTCGCGCTCGCCGTGGCACTGCGGATCGCCGCCACCACCGGCGCCGGCATCGAGGAGGGGGCCGAGCGCGCGCTGAACACCGTCCGCCAGGTCATGCCCGCACGGCTGCGCCGCCGCATCGACACCTTCCAGGCCACCGCGGTCGAGCGGGCGGCGGCGGGGCCGCGGCCCCGGGTGGACAGCGGGGTGCTGATGGCGCTGAGCGCGGCCGTGCACGCCCGCGAGGTGCTGCGCTTCGACTACTCCCGCGCCTCCGCGCCGGAGCCCGGCCGCGACGACCCGGCTGCTGCGCCCCGCCGGGCGCAGCCCCACCACCTCGTCACCTGGGGCGGGCGCTGGTACCTGGTCGCCTGGGACCTCGACCGGCAGGACTGGCGCACCTTCCGCGCCGACCGGATCACCCCGCGCACGCCCACGGGCCCGCGCTTCACCCCGCGCGAGCTGCCCGGGGGCGATGTGGCCGCCTTCGTCTCCGCGCGGTTCCAGGGCGGGGCCTCCGGCGGGTGGCCGTGCCGCGGCGAGGCCGTCCTCGGCCTGCCCGCCGCCGAGGTCTCGCGCTACCTGCGCGACGGCGTCGTCGAGGAGATCGGACCGCACCGGTGCCAAGTGGTGCTGGGCTCGTGGTCGTGGCCGGGGCTGGCCGCCACCCTCGGCATGTTCGACGCCGATATCGAAGTCGCGGGCCCGCCCGAGCTGGCCGCGGCCTTCGCCCACCTGGCCCGCCGCTACGCCGCCGCCGCGGCCTCCGCACCCGCCGAGGACCCGGCGCGGAAGTGAGCGGAGGGCCCGGCGCCGACGCGTTCAAGCCTCCGTTCCGTAGAGGGCGGCGAGGTCCTCGGAGCCGGGCCAGCCGCTGCAGGCGGGCGACCGGGGCCAGCCCTCGGGCGAGTCCTGCCACTCCTCCCGGCGCCCGTAGGGCAGCACGTCGATCAGCGCGAAGGTGTGGCTGAGCTGCTCGGTTCCGCGGCCGTCGGTGTGCCAGGTGCGGTAGGCGGTGCCGCCCTCGCGCAGGAACACGTTGAGGGCGAACCCGCCGCCGGGCGGGGCGCCGACGTCGGCGCCGAACGGGCTGTTCGCCGTGGAGTACCAGGTCATCCGGTTGCCGACCCGGCGCTTGTAGGCCAGCGCCTCCTCGATCGGGCCCTGGGTGACGACCACGAACCGGGCGTCGTAGTTGCCCAGGAACTCCAGCCGCGTGTACTGGGAGGTGAACCAGGTGCAGCCCCCGCACTGCCACCGCTCGCCGGGAAACCACATGTGGTGGTAGACGATCAGCTGCGAGGCGCCGCCGAAGACGTCGGCGAGCCGGACGGGGCCCTCCGCGCCCTCCAGGGTGTAGTCGGGCATCTCGACCATCGGCATGCGGCGGCGCTGGGCGGCGATCGCGTCGAGCTCGCGGGTCGCGGCCTTCTCCCGGGCGCGCAGCTCGTCGAGCCGGCGCTGCCAGGTGTCGGTGTCCACGACGGGCGGCAGGGCGTTGGCGGCCATGGCTTCCTCCCAGGGGTGTCCGGCCGCGGCGGTCGCGGCCGAGTCGCGTGTGCGGTCCACCTGGAGGGGGACCGCACACGCCGCCCGAACTCATCGGTCCCCCGGCGGTCGGGCCGGGGGCGGTTGCGCCCCCAGCCGCCGCAGGCGGTCGAGTGGCCCAGGGGCGGGTTGCGCGCGTGCGGGCGGGTGCGTCGCAGGGAGCGGACGCGCGCCTGCGCCGCGACGGGTGTCGCATGGCGCGGTGTTCAGCGGAGACGGGAGTCCAGCGTGACGACGATCTTGCCGTGGACGTGGCGTCCGGCTTGCAGTGTCACGGCATCGCGGATCCGCTCGATCGGGAAGGTCGCGGCGATCGGCACGGTGATCGCGCCGGCGAGGATCGCGTCGCTGATCCGCTTCACGGCGTCCGGCTCCGCGTCGAAGCCACCGGTCGCGCGGACACCGCCGGGAGGATGGGCACCCGCGGCGATCGTGGAGATCCGCTCGGGCGCCACGCCGAGCGCGAGCGCGGCCTCGGCCGTTTCGGTGCCGAACAGGTCGGTGGCCGCGGACACGCCCTCCGGCGCCAGGGTCCGCACCCGCTCCGCCAGCCCGGGGCCGTAGGCCACGGGCTCGGCACCGAACCGGCGCAGGAACGGGAACGTGCTCTCCGCGGCGGTCCCGATCACTCGGGCACCGGCGAGCTTCGCGAGCTGCAGGGCGAACACGCCCACGCCGCCCGCGGCGCCGCCGACCAGGACGGTGTCGCCGGAGCGCGGGTCGATCGCCTCCAACGCGGCGGCGGCGGTCAGGCCGGCGACGGGAAGCGTGCTCGCCACCTCGTCGCCGATGCCCTCCGGCGTGTGCCACAGCGGCTCGGTCGCATCGGCGGGCACCGCCATCACGACGAAATCGGCGGCGGCCCTTCCCAGCGCGCCGCCGTAGACGCGATCGCCCACGGCGAATCCCGCAGCGCCGGTGCCGACCTCGTCGACGACCCCGGCGAAGTCGTAACCGAAGCCGGACGGCAGGGTGATGCCGAACCGGGCGGCCAATTCGGGCTGCGAGGCGATACCCCAGTCCATGGGATTGAGACCGGCCGCCGTCACGCGGACGCGGACCTCGCCCGGCCCGGCGTGGGGCTTGGCGACCTCGCGCACCTCCAGTACCTCGGGATCTCCGAACGCCTCATAGACGACGGCTCTGCTCATGGGTATCTCCAACACGAGAGTGACGGGACTTGGTCCCATCACTGTACACGAGTGACGGCACCAAGTCCCGTACACTGTCGCCATGGCCCGATGGCAACCCCACGCATCCGAGCGACTCGTCGCCGCCGCCCTTGAGCTGTTCGAGGAACAGGGCTACGAGAAGACGACGGTGATCGAGATCGCGGAGCGCGCCGGGCTCACGAAGAGCACCTTCTTCCGGCACTTCCGGGACAAGCGGGAGGTGCTCTTCGGCAGGGGCACGGTGGCCGGCCTGCTCGCCGACGGGATCGGCGCGGCGCCGGCCGGCGCCGGTCCTCTCGACGCCGTGGCCCATGCGCTGGACGTGATCGGAGAGCAGGTCTTCACTCCCGACCGCCGCGAATTCGGCGCCCGCAGATCGGCGGTGATCGCCGCCAACCCGGAGCTGCGCGAACGCGAAGCGCTGAAGGAACTCGGCCTCACCGCGGCGATGACCGACGCGCTCAAGCGCCGCGGCTTTGCCGACCTGACCGCGCGCGTGGCCGCCGAACTGGGCGCGCTCGCCTGCACGGTCGCCTACGAGCGCTGGAGGCACGCGGCCGACCGCGACGACTTCGGCGACGTCGCCCGGCGCACCCTCCGGGAAGTGCAAGCGGCGAGCGCTTCGTGCTGAGGGCGGGACCTCGGTAGGGCGCGCCCCGCCGTCCGCGCACCCGGAGGGGCGCTCGCTCCTCACCCTCACCCTCGGCCGCGGCCGCTACGCGGGCCGCGCAGCCGTTTCCACCGCCACCACCGTCGCCTCCGGGCTCGGCGGCGGGCCGGTCGGAGCAGGCGCCCGCCGGCCGGCTCGGACGAGCCCACCGCACCGTGTAGGAACCGCTGTCGGCCGTGCCCGCCGACGGCTGCGGCCGCCCCTGCGCGGCAGCCCGGGCCGTCACCGCCCGCGGGTTGCGTGAGCCCCGGCGGCATCGCCGGCCGCCCCGTCCTCGCCGCCGAGTTCCGTTGCACCGCCGGAAAAGGGCTTCGGGAGTCCGCTCCGCCCTCGCTTCCGATAACGCTCACTTATCGGAAGCGAGGGCTCCGCGATGGTTCCGTTTTCTGTTTCGTGGTTCCGTTTGTGATTAACGTAATCATCAACGTAACAACGAAAACCTCCCCGCCGGCGGCCGGGCGGACGGTCCTCCGACGCGGCACGGGACCTCGGGGCGCAGGGGGCATCCAAGCGGGGCCGGCGCCGGCCCCCGGGGGCGCCCCGCGGAGGCGTTGACACAGGCCCCATCGACGTGCCCACGCTCACCACCGCGACGCCTGCCCGTGCTGGAGCGGCACATCAGCGAGACCGGCCTCGTCGACGAGCCCCGCCCCGCCCGACCTCCGACGCGCTGCCGTCGAAGTCGACCACGACACGCAGCAGCCAGGCGCGTGCGCGCGCAGCCGGCCACGATCGGCAACTGCGACGGCTAAGCAGACCACCACGGCGTGAAGGAGGCCGTATTCCTCCCCGGCCCCCCGCCGTCGACGGGCGCAGTACCGTCGGCGAGCCCCGTCGCAGGCCGGCCGCCCGTTAGCGCCGCCGGCCTGCGACGGCGGTGCCGAACGACGCGACGGTCAGCGCACTGCTGGTGAGATCCCGCCGGTCAGGGGGAAGACCACCAGGGTCGTGCCGTCATCCAGCCGACTGACACGCCCTTCGGAGAACTGAGCGGTTTCGCCCTCCTGAGCGTCCAGGTGCGTCCCCGCTGTGGAGACCTCATCGCGGGCCTTGTCGACGTAGGAGGCGGCTTCCTCGCCGCCGACTTCCTTGGCTGCGTCAAGTGTCCCGTTCGTGGCCGCGAGCCATTTCACGGCCGCCTGGGATGGAGGGGATGACGCACTTCCGCTGGCGCCCTCCAAGCGAACGCGGGAATAGAGTTATACCGGTGTCCCACAGGTGCTTGGCCGCATCGCTACCACCCGCGCTGCCCCGGGAAGCGCGCCTGCGGGCCACATGATGCCCTGACCAGGTCGTTTGGCGTCAAGGTTTGCGGCTGAACCGGTCGCGCAGCCTGGTGCGCAGGACGTCGGCGCCGGGCGGTGCCCCGGATGTCACCTGGAAGTCCGGAGCGTCACGCCGGCGGCCGGGCGAGTTTGGCGGCCACGGCGTCGAGGACCCACTCCAGACCGGTCGCGAATGACTCCTCGGCCTCCACCTCCGCGCCGTCGTACACGGCCTTGGACAGCGCCGGGAAGCGGCCCGTGGCCAGCATTTTCCTCAGGTGCGGGCCGGAGGCGGGCTGCCATTCGCGCTTGGACAGGCCCGTGGCGCGCTCGGCCCGCAGGTTCGCGATCTCGCGCCTGATCGCGCCGGTGGAGTAGGCGCTGACGGTCTCCACGGCGTGGCGGACGGTGTCGAGGTCGGTGAGGCCGTCGAGGGCGGCCAGCGTGGCCTCGGTCACGGCAAGCGCGTTGGGGCCCAGGGTCGGACGTCCGCCGAGCAGGTCGGCCAGCCATTCGTGGCGAAGTGCGGCCTGCCTGGTGCGGTGGGCGCGGATGCGCAGCACCTCCCGCCAGTCAGCGGGCTGCTCCTCGGGGAGGATTTCGGCGTGGATCTCGTCCACCATGAGGTCGAACAGCTCCTCCTTGGTGGAGATGTATCCGTACAGCCGCATCGGGCCGGCGTCCAGCCGGGCGGCGACCTTGCGCAGCGATACCGCCTCCAGTCCGCCCACGTCGGCCAGCGCGATGGCGGCGGCAACGATTCGCCCCCGGTCGAGCGGCGCAGGGCGAGGCGGCGGCTCGGGCCGGTCCCACACAGTCATTCCTACACCGTACCGTTGCGATACATCGCGACAAAAGAATACAGTGTATCGATATGGGACACCGTATCGCCGTGGTCGGGGCCGGCCCCGCCGGGCTCACCTTCGCCCGCGTCCTGCACCGCCGTGAACACCCCGTCACGGTCCTCGAACGCGATCCCGCCCCCGACGCCCGTCCCCCGGGCGGCGCATTGGACCTGCACCAAGGACTCGGCCAGCTCGCTCTGGAGAAGGCGGGGCTGCTGGCGCAGTTCCAGGCACTATCGCGTCCCGAGGGACAGGCCATGCGCATCCTCGACGCGGACGGAACCGTCCTCCGCGACTGGCACCCCCGTCCGGGCGAGAGGGCCAATCCCGAGATCGACCGCGGGCAGCTCCGTGACCTGCTACTCGGCCCATTGGACGTGCAGTGGGGGCGGGGCGTGACGGAGGTGGTGCCGCAGCCCCGGGGCGGCGTGCTGGTCCGTTCCGCGGACGGGCGCCAGGAGACGTTCGACCTCGTGATCGGCGCGGACGGCGCCCGGTCCCGCGTCCGCCCGGCGGTCTCGTCCGCGGCGCCGCACTACACCGGCGTCACCTTGGTCGAGACCTCCCTGGACGACGTCGACACCCGCCACCCCGACCTGGCCCGGCTGGTCGGCGCGGGTTCCGTGGCCGTCTACGGCGTGAACCGCGCCCTCGTCGCCCAGCGCAACAGCGGTGGGCACCTGAAGGTCTACGCCCAGTTCCGCGCGCCGCTGGACCGGCACGCGAACCCGGACCCGTCCGACGCCGAGGCCGTGCGATCACGCCTGCTGGCCCTGTTCGACGGCTGGGCCGCTCCCGTCCTCGACCTCCTCCGCCGCGGCACCGCCTTCGTCCACCGCCCCCTCCACGTCCTGCCCGTGTCCCACACCTGGGCCCACGTCCCCGGGGTGACGCTTCTGGGCGACGCCGCCCACCTGATGCCCCCCTTGGGGGCGGGCGCGAACCTCGCGATGCTGGAAGGCGCCGAACTCGCCGAGTCCGTCGCCGCCGCCACCGGTCCTGGAGATCTGGACGACGCCATCCGCGCCTTCGAGGAACAGATGTGGGCGCGGGCCGCCACGTGGGCGGAGATCACGACGGCCGGGCTGGAGCGCCTCGTGAGCCCGGACCCCGCCGAAGCCCTCGCCCTCTTCGACGAGGTCCAGCCATCCTGACTGCCGCGCGCGAGCACCGCCGCCCGCGGCTCGCGACGGCCTCGTGAACGGGCACAGCGGTGCCGCGGTCTACCGGCACCCCGGTCAGGTGTGTCGCCTGAGCCGATCCAGGCCGTGCGCGGCATCGCCGAAGAGGAGGTCCAGCACCTCGCGGCTGTGCTGATTGCCCGCACCGGCGGCGGCGATCGTCTGCACGGCCGGATAGCCCCGCAGGCCGACCTCGGTCGGCCGTCCGGCGGAGATGATCGTGTAGACCTCGCGGATCGGGTAGGTGTGCACGGCTCTGATCTGCCGGGCGAGTCCGTCGGCGCCCGAGCCGGCCAGGAGTTCGCCGAGGACGTTCTCATTGCGCACCGCCAGCTCGATCCAGCCGAGATAGGTCTCGTCGCTCGGCCATCGGTGCGCCACGCCGGGCGAGCGCATCGCCGACTGCTCGTAGGGGGGAAGCGGCTCGACGCGCAACCGCTGGACGTCGCGGTGTTCGCTCTACGGGTGCGCCACGTGCTCGATGAGGTAGCGGTGGAACTCCTCGGGCGAGGCGTGCGTCCGTGGAACGAAGCAGAGCACGAAGGCGGGCATCGGCGGAGGGCCCTGCAGGGCGGGATCGTTGATCCGGTCGATGAGCGTGCGGCCCCTGGTGGCGGGTGACAGAAGCGCACCGATGCGGCCGATGAAGTTGCGCGCGTCGTTGGGGATGGCCTCCTTCGGGAGTGGATGGTTGCCGAATGCGGCCAGGTCGGCCTCGGACAGGAAGAGCCCGTGCGGTATGCCCTGCGGCTGGGCCACGCCGGGGCCGTCGAACGACAGGCCCTGGACCGCCGGCCATAGGTCGGGCCGGTTGGCGTCCAGGCGCAGCTGCCGGTACTGCCACAGGCCCGCCACGCGCGCGAACATGAACCCGTGCACGTCGCGCCAGTAGTCCTCGCACACGTCCTGCGGGAGATCGCCGCGCCACCAGCAGAAGGACGTCACGGCCGGCCCGGCGGCGTTCTCAAGAGCGGCCGTGTCCACCGCTTCGGACGATGATCCGGTATCCACGGGTCGAGTCTGCCATCACGACGTCCGCCGGCGACATCGCCAAGACGCCGCCCGGCCCGCCGCGCGTGCGCCGCCGGCGTCTACCTGCCTTCCCGTGCTCCCGGGAGGCGAGCGGTCCACGCCCCGGCGCCGACCGCTCCCAGATCAGAGCGCCGCACCGCGAACTGCTCGACCAGGTGCTCGACAAGTGGTCGCTTCAGGTCCTCGACTCGCTGTGCGAGCAGCCCTCGCGCTTCAACGAGCTGCGCCGGGCGATCCCCGTCGTGACGCAGAAGTCGCTCACGGCGACGCTGCGGCGCCTGGAGCGCAACGGGATGGTCGAGCGTGTCGTCACGAGCACGCGCCCGCTCGCCGTGGAGTACCGCATCACGCCGCTCGGCACCTCGCTCCAGGAGCTCATCGACGCGCTGCTGCGCTGGACCACCGCCACCATGTCCGATGTCGAGCGCGCACGCGCGCGCTTCGACGTCGAGGCGTAGCCGGGCGGCCGACGCCGACTCCCCGCGCCGTCCTGCATCGCGTCCTGGCCGAGCGGCCCGGGGCCCGCGACGCCGCGACGTCCTCGCGCGGGTCTCAGGCGGCGGGCTTCTCCCAGACCGAGACGTGCTCGGTGCTCTCGTGGGTGAAGGGCTCCTGCGACCATCCCGACCAGCGCTCGGCCAGGCGCAGCCCGGCCATCCGCGCCATCAGGTCCAGTTCGGCGGGCCAGACGTAGCGGAAGGGGATCGAGCGGCAGCTCCCGTGCCCGTCGTGGGAGACCTCGACGTAGTTGGAGCTCATGGACTGGGTGGCGGTGTCGTAGACGTCGAAGGCCAACCGCGCGGGCCGGGTGGCGAAGTGCACGACGTTCTGGCCGGGCGGGAGCAGGCGCAGGCCCGGAACGCCCGCCTCCACGACGAAGCGGCCGCCGGGTTCGAGGTGCTCGGCGGCGTTGGCGAAGCAGTCCACCTGCGCGTCCTGGCTGGTGAGGTTCATGATCGTGTTGAAGACCAGGTAGACCAGCGAGTAGCGCCCGGGCGCGCGGGCGGTGGCGAAGTCGCCGATGGTCACACCGATGGCCTCGGAGCCCGGCTTGGCGCGCAGGCGCGCCACCATCGCCTCCGACAGGTCGATGCCGTGGACCGCCACGCCGCGCCGTGCCAGCGGAAGGGCGATGCGCCCGGTGCCGATTCCCAGTTCCAGCGCCGCTTTCCCGGCGGCCAGCCGGTGCAGCACATCCGCCGTGGCCTCGACGGCGCGGGGCTGGAACATCGCGTCCGAAGGGTCGTCGTAGGCCGCCGCGACGTCCTCGCCGAAGTGGTCCGCGTGTTCGTGCATCGCACGAGGTTAGCCCGCTCCCCCCGCCGGCCGCCTCCGGTTTTTCCGGTCCGGCCGGGTTCCCGGCGCTGTTGCCCGCACCGGTCGGCGGGCGTAGCGTGCTGCGCGGTGCACCGCCCTGGTCGGCGGAGAACCGTCGGATCCGACAGGAAGGGACGTGTGCATGTCCGCCTTTTCCCCCGGCGCCCTCGCGCGCCTGCGCCGCGCCGTCTTCGCCCGCCACAGCAACCCGTGGAGCGCGTGGTCGCGGTGGGCGAGCGCCCCGCTGATCCTGGTACCGGTCTGGACCCGCAGCTGGAAGCACGCCGCGCTGGTCGCGGGGTGGATGGCGCTCAACCCGGTGCTGTTTCCCGAGCCGGCCGACGACAGCGCGTGGGCGACGCGGGCGATGCTCGGCGAAGAGCGCTGGATCACCGAGCGCCCGCGTGATGCCGCGGTGGCGGTGCAGGCCGCGACCTCGGTCGCGAGCACGCTCGCCGTGGTCGCCGCCTACCGCCGCCGCCCGGTCGGCGCGGCTGCGGCCATGGCGGCGATGATGGGGCTGACGATGGTCTACTGGGAGCAGATGGCCCGCTACTACGACCGCCGCGCCGCCGACACCGACGCTTACGACGACACGGACGAGGACTGACCCGTCCGGCCCGGAGCAGCGCGGTCCGGGCCGCCGCGCTCGGCGGCGGCCCTCAACGGCCGGGCGTGTTCCGGACCGCTGCCCCGGGACAGCCCGGCGCCGCGGCGCCGCTGAGGCAACGCCGCACCGCGCCGGACGGTTGCCCAACGGCGGCGGGGCGGCTTCCTCGGCACGCCCCGCCGCAGCGCGGGTCGTCGTGGTCTCAGCCCCGGCGCGACTCGATGGCCTCGATGATGCGGGGGCGCAGCTCCGCGGCGTCGATGACCGCGTCGACCGAGCCCATCTCGACCGCGCGGCGGATGTTGTGCACGCGGTCGAACTCCGCGGCCACCTCGCCGAGCTTCTCCGCGCGCACCGCCGAGCGCAGCTCGTCGAGCTCGGCGGTCAGCGCCGCGCGGTCGGCGCCGGCGGCGGCCGCCACCCGTGCCTCCAGGCCGGTCACCCGCGCGTCGGCGGCGGTGCGGGAGTCGACCTCGCCGGAGAACACCACTGCGGCGGCCGGTGCGCCGCCCAGCACCGAGGCGAAGGAGCCTTCCACCGCGAGCACCGTCATGTTCGGGTTCAGCGCCTTGGAGAACACCACGAAAGCGCCGCCGTGGTAGCGCGAGATCACGCAGAACACGATGGGCCCGTGGAAGTTCACGATGGCGCGGCCGATCTCGGCGCCGTACTCCAGCTGCAGCTTGCGCATCGACTCGGGCGAGCCGTCGAAGCCCGACAGGTTGGCCAGTACCACCAGCGGCCGGTTGCCGCTGGCCGCGTTGATCGCCCGCGCCGCCTTCTTCGACGACCGCGGGAACAGGGTGCCCGCGGTGTAGGTGTCGGGGCCGTCCGTGGGCGGGAACCCGCGCCGCTGCACCGACCGCGACTCGATGCCCAGCAGGCAGACCGGCATGCCGCCCAGGTGCGCGTCCTGCACCGCCGCGGTCTCGGCGTCGGCCATGCTCGCCCAGCGCTCCAGCACGGGGTGGTCCTGGTCGGAGACGGCGCGCATCACGGTGCGGATGTCGAAGGGCTTCTTGCGCTCGGGGTTGGCCTCGGCGGAGAAGATCTCGCCGACCGTGGTGAAGTCGCTGCCCTCCACGGCGTGCGGGAAGTCGCAGACGTCGCGGTCGGCGGGGTCGGTGGTGGCGGCCCGCCGCGGCGCCTGCTCGCCGGGGGCGATGTAGGTGTGGTCGTAGTGGCGCATGAGGATGTCGCGCGCACCGGTGAGGTCGGGCGCCCAGTACTGGGCCTGGCCGTTGGGGCCCATCACCCGGTCGTAGCCGCCGATGCCGAAGTTGTCCTCGGCCGAGACGCCGCCGGAGAAGTCCAGCGACTGCTTGCCGGTGAGCACCATCGCCGAGTCCGGCGTCATGACCAGGATGCCCTTGGTGTGCATGAGCATCGTCGCCTCGGCGTTCCAGTACGGCTGCGCGCCGACGTTGATGCCGGCGACCACGATGTTGATCTCGCCGCCGTCCTGGGTGAACTCCACGATGCGCTTGAGCGCCGCGGCCACCCAGTCCATGTTCTCGGTGCCCGACTCCATGGAGATGCGGGCGCCGGCCGAGAGCGCGTACCACTCCAGCGGCACGCCCGTGCGCTCGGCCAGGTCCAGCGCGGCGATCACGCGGCGGCACTCCGGCTCCGACAGCGCGCCCAGCGCCTTGGTCGGGTCGCCCAGCAGCACCACGCGTTTCACGCCGTCGGGGTGTCGGCGCGTGGGTGTGGTGACCACGCCCGCGACGATCGCGGCGGTGTTGCGCCCCTTGGGCCGGTCGACGGGCACCAGCGCGCCGGCGTCGTCGAGGTCGTGCTCGGTGAAGTCGCCGAGCAGGCCGGTCAGCTCGTAGGGGTAGACGGTGTTGCGGCGGCCGGCGCGCAGCACCTTCTGCCGGTAGTCGTCGAGCGGCTCGATCGGCGCGGTGGGCGGCGGCCCCACGGTCAGGTCGGTGCCGCCGGCGGCGTCGAAGGTGATGCGCACGCTGATCTTGGTCGGCTCGCCGGTGTCCCTGTCGCGCTGGCGCGCGATGACCAGGATCTCCTCCAGGCCGGCGCCGGCGGTGGTGGGCAGCACGCGGTCGGCGATGGTCTGCAGCTCCGAGCGGGTGATCTCGCTGGTCGGCCAGACGTAGACCACGATCCGGTTGGTGTTGAAGCGCTTCTTGGCGGGCCGGCGCGACTGGGCGCGGCGGATCGAGTCGAGGCAGGCGGCGACGGCGTCCTCGGCCGTGGGCAGCGCGACCAGGCGCCCGTCCTGCTCACGCAGCTCGGTCAGGTCGCGCACCTGGGCGAACGCGGCGAGGCGTTCGTCGGAGGGGGTGTCGCGCGCGACGCACTGGAAGAGGTAGACCTCCTCGTCGGAGGACGGCAGGCGGGTGAGGTCGAAGTTGCTCAGCCGCTCCATCTGCATGCGCTGGGCGATGTAGGGGTGCAGGCCGCGGATGAGGCGGTCCTCGGCCATGCCGCCGCCCGCGGGGCGGAAGGTGAAGTGGTGGTGCATCACCGCGCCGCTGCGGCCGGCGACCGTGGCGGTGAGCCTGCGCACCTGCTCGGGCAGCGGGTGGGCGGCGATGACCTCGGCCAGGGCGGCGGCCATGGCCTCGGAGTCGGCGGGCTGGTTCTCCCAGGCGAGGTAGACGTCGGCGTCCAGGGACCCGGCGTCCTCGGCCGTTCGGGCGAGCCCGCGCAGCGCGCCGCCCAGCTCCTCGAAGGACACGGCCGCGGAGGCGACGGCGGACTCGGCGCGCTGGGCGACGACGAAGGTGCAGTCCGCGGTGCGGCTGGTGCGCACGTTCGACAGGCCCTTGTTGCCGTAGTAGCGGCGGGTCAGCACCTCCAGCATGACCGTGTTGTCCCGGTCGTTGCGCAGCAGCCGCCGGCCGAGCAGCCGCACCAGCGGCTCGGTGCTGCGCACCATCTCGGCGATGCGCTCGTCGCGGTCGGGGGCGTCGGGGTGGGCGTCCAGGTGGCGCAGGTGCTTGCGGACGCCGGCGTAGACGCGGGCGCGGTTGCGGCGCAGCAGCGGCTGGCCGAACCAGGCGAAGACCACACCGCGCGCGAGGTCGGCGACGGCGGGGAAGCGGACCTGGGTGGCCGCGACCAGCCGTTCCAGGGCCAGCCCGGCGGGCTCGCGCAGCGCCTCGTCGGGCGGCGGCTCCTGCAGCCAGGTGCGCAGCAGCGCCGCCACGGCCGCGGCGTCGGCGGAGGCCCGCTGCTGGGCGAGGAAGATGCGGAACACCGCGGCTTCCAGGTGCGGGGTGCGCTCCAGGTCGGCGACACCGTAGTGGCTCAGCGCCGTGGCCAGCTTGGCCTGGAACGACTCGGGCAGCCCGGCCCGCTCGACGTCGAGGCTCTGCAGGTAGGTGTGGAAGTACTCGCGGGGGCTGTGCACGCGGGTGTCGCCGCCGCCGTCCTCGCCCGCGGTGCGGTTGCGGCTCAGCTCGGCCAGGTCGGCGAACACCTCGACCAGCCGCAGCTCCTCGCCCAGGACGCGGTGGCCCTCGGCGGCGGCCGCGCGGCGCGCGGCGAGGTAGTGGTCGAGGACCCGCGCCTCATCGTGCGGGTCGACGTCGAAGCCCAGCAGCAGGCCGCGCAGGTCCTCGCGGCCGCGCACGAGGCGCTGTGCTGCGGGGACGTCGGCGGCGGCCTCGGGCAGGTCCAGCTCGGCCGAGGCCGCGGCCGCGGGGTCCTCGGCCTCGCCGCCGAGCGGCTCCAGCCGCAGCAGGGCCGCGCCGGTCTCGACCTGGCTGCCGACGGAGACGACGCACTCCTTCAGCCGCGCCTTGAACGGCGCCCGCAGCACCGTCTCCATCTTCATGCTCTCCAGCACGAGCACGGGCGCGCCCGCCTCGACCTCGGCGCCGGCCTCCAGCGGCGTGGCGACCACCAGCGCGGGGGCGGGCGAGCGCACGACGCCGCCCTCGTCGCGGCTGACGCGGTGGGTGACGCCGTCGACCTCGACCAGGTGGGTGGGCCCGTGGGTGCCGGTGAGCAGCCGGTAGCGGGCGCCGTTGACGACGATGTGGCCGGTGTGGCTGTCGAAGCGGTCGAGTTCGACGTCGGCGGTGCGCGCGTCGCCGCCGCTCTCGATGCCGACGCGGAACCGGTGGGCGCCCACCCGCGCCACGCGCACCCGGTAGCCGGCTCCGCGGAGTTTGAGGTCGAGCGGGCGGCCGCTCTCGTGGCGCACCTGGGGGCGCCCGCCGAAGGCGGTGGAGAGGAGGCGCTGGCGTTCGACGCGCTCCTCCTCCTCGTAGGCCTCGACGGCGGCGGCGGCCAGCGCGACGCCGGAGTGGCGGTGCGAGACGAGCCCGCCCTCGCTGCGGACGCGGTCGATCCAGCCGGTGTCGGCGGTGGCGTCGATCACCTCGGGGCGGTCGAGCAGGTCCAGGACGAAGCTCTTGTTGGTGGCGCCGCCCTCGATGACCACGACGGTCTCGGTCATGGCCCGGCGCAGCCGGCCCAGTGCCTCGTCGCGGTCGCGGCCGTAGGCGATGACCTTGGCGATCATCGAGTCGAAGTCGGTGGGGATGGTGTCGCCCTCGCTGACGCCGGTGTCCACGCGGATCCCGGGTCCGGCGGGCAGGTCCAGGCGGGCGATGCGGCCCGGGCAGGGCGCGAAGTCGCGGTCGGGGTCCTCGGCGTTGAGCCGGGCCTCGATGGCGTGGCCGCGCTCGGCGGGGGGCTCGCCGTCGAGCGTGTTGCCCGAGGCGACGTGCAGCTGGGCCTTGACCAGGTCGAAGCCGGTGGTGGACTCGGTGATGGGGTGCTCGACCTGCAGGCGGGTGTTGACCTCCAGGAACGCGAACATGCCGTCGCCGGGGTGGTAGAGGAACTCCACGGTGGCCGCGCCGCGGTAGCCCACGGCCACGGCCAGGCGCTCCGCCGAGGCCTTGAGCTCGCCCGCCTGGTCGGCGCTGAGCACGGGCGAGGCGGACTCCTCGATGACCTTCTGGTTGCGGCGCTGCACCGAGCAGTCGCGCACGCCCAGGGCCCAGGCGCTGCCCTGGCCGTCGGCGATCACCTGGACCTCGACGTGGCGGGCGCCGGTGACCAGGCGCTCCAGGAACACGACACCGCTGCCGAAGGCGCGCGCGGCCTCCTGGCTGGTGCGCTCGTAGGCGTCGGCCAGCTCGGTCTCGTCGGTGACCACGCGGATGCCGCGCCCGCCGCCGCCGGCGGCCGCCTTGAGCATCAGCGGGTAGCCGATGCGGGAGGCGGCGGCGAGGGCGTCCTCGACGCTTTCAACCGCGCCGCGGCTCCACGGGGCGACCGGGACGCCGACCTCCTCGGCGATGAGCTTCGCGCCGATCTTGTCGCCGAGCTTGCGCATCGCCTCGGCGCTGGGCCCGACGAAGGTGACGCCGACCTTCTCGCACAGCTCGGCGAAGGCCGGGTCCTCGGCGACGAAGCCCCAGCCCACCCATGCGGCGTCGGCGCCGGTCTCGACCAGCGCGCGCTCCAGCACGGCCTGGTCGAGGTAGGGGCGCGCCGCTGCGGGGCCGATCTCGTAGGTCAGGTCGGCTTCGCGGACGAAGGCCGCGGTGCGGTCGACGTCGGTGTGCAGCGCCACGGTCTCGATCCGGGCCCCCGTCTCGGCGGCCAGGTCCCGGACGGCGTGGATGAGCCGCATGGCGGCCTCACCGCGGTTGACGATGGCGACACGACTGAACACCGAAAGAGCCCTTCCCTAGAACGACAGATGGACGAAACGACGACGCGCGGAGCGGGGGGATGGCGGCCGCAACTCTCAACCCTGCCTTCTACCGGCCGGTAGTGCCATGTCGCAGCCAACGGAGGCATCCCGGCCGGTGTTGTGGGAATCGTGCAAAACCCTCCGCCTTCGGGTCGGCGAAGAGTGCGGGAGTTCACAGTCGTCGGCCCGCCCGCCCTGCCCGCCGCGGCGGGGGTCAGGCGGCGTCGAGGATGCGGTAGAGCTGGATCTGGCCGTAGACGGCGAAGTCGCCGTCGGCGGTCCGGACCAGCCGGACGGGGCGCCAGCCGGTCGCGGTGATGAAGGAGAAGTCCACGGCCGTGCGCTCCACGGTCTGCACGCTGACCTGGTGGCTGCCCTCGGCGAAGTAGCCGCGGGCGATCCGGGTGAGGGTGTCGCGGAGGCCGTCTGCGGGCACGGTGCGCATGCCGGCGCAGCCCCAGGCCTGCCGGATCCGGTCGTAGCCGCGCCGCCGCTGTGCGTCCGACAGGGCCGGCAGCCGCTCGGCCGCCCGCACGGCCTCGGCCACCTGTGCGGCGATTCGCGGCCGGCGGGCTCCGGCCTGGGCGGCCAGCTGGGCGTAGGCGGCCGCTCCGTCGCCGTACAGGTCGTCGCACACCAGGAAGTCGCATTTCCTGCAGTGGATCTGCGTCGGTTCGAACGGCCGCGAGATGCTGCGGCTCGCGCTGACGCTGTGAACCGCGGTGAACGACGCCTTCTCCCTGAACAACCGCGGCGATCCGCAGTTCTGGCACTGGTGCGGTACGGCCGCGGGCACCGCCGGTTCGGAGGGGCCCGGTCGGGCGAACAGCCGCCGGAGGGACTTCATCGCGATGGACTCTCCATTCTTCGGTGGACCGCTCCCGAAAGCGCGCGGTGCGCCGGGCCTTGCGGTTTCGACCGCGCGCGCCTGCGGGCCGGGATCGGAGGGCGGCGCCCGGGGCGGGTTAGGGGCGGCGGTGGACGCTGACGGCGTAGCCGCCGCCGGTGTAGGCGTCGCCGTCCCAGGTGGCGTGCCGGCTGAGCGGTTCGAGTCCGGCGCCGGCGCACCAGGTGTCGTAGTGGGCGAGCGTCACCGTGGCCTCGGCCAGGGGCAGGTGGTCGGCGTCGAGGCCGAAACCGGCGACGAGCAGCCCGCCGGGCCGCAGGAGCGACGCCAGCGCCGACACCACCGCGGGCTCGGTTCCGGGCGCCAGCAGCGGGACGACGTTGCCCGCCGCCACCGCCATGTCGAACCCGGGCTCCAGCCCCAGGTCGGCCACCTCCACCAGGTCGGCTTCGCACCAGGCCATCTCCGGCGCGCGGCGGCGCGCCTGGGCCAGCATGGAGGCGTCGGCGTCCACGCCCGTGCAGGAGTGCCCCAGTTCGGCGAGGCGGATCGCGACCCGGCCGGTGCCGCAGCCGGCGTCCAGCACGCGCGAGCCCGGCGCCAGCAGCCCGGCGCAGAAGTGCGCCTCGCCGTGCACGTCGGTCCCCGACTCGGCCAACGCCGCGAACCGCGCGGCATAGCGCTCCCCCGCCTCGCCTCCGGTGAGCTCGCTCCACCGGTTCCCGCGTTCGTCCACCACCGCGCCGCCTTCCTGCCGGAGAGTCCCGCTCCGACGGTATCGGGCGCCCGCCGACGCATCCGCCGCGCCGGTGCTAACGGGTCAGCATCACCAGATTGCCGTCCGGGTCGCCGATCCAGGCGATGCGCTCGCCCCACGGGGTCTCGGCCGGTTCGGCGACCGCCTCGAACCCGTCGGCGCGCGCACGGGCGAACGCCTCGTCGACGTCGTCGACGTAGACGCACAGTTCGATCCGGTGCCCGGTCGCGGGACGCTGCGGACGTCCGTGCCAGGGCTGCGCGGAGACCGGGCCGAGCCCGATCTCGGACTCGCCGAGTGCCAGGGCCACGAACTGGGGCGGGCCCTCCTCGGGGAACCGGTAGGTCTCCACGCCGCCGAGCAGTTCGCGGTAGAACGCCAGCGACCGCTCGAGGTCGCCGCAGGACAGCATCGGAAAGAGCTTGTTCGCCACGCCTTGAGTCTGGCACTCGCCGGGCGGCGGTGGCGAGGGACGCCGCGGCGGAATGCGGGATCGCGCTCGCCTGCCTGAAGGAGTCGCCGCCGCACCCCGCCCGCCGGCCGCGGACCGCTCCCCCTGTCGCCTCGGCCTGCTCCGTCAACGCCTGCCCGTGGGTGCGCTCGCGCGGCCGACGCCGGCGTCGGCCGCGCCGCTCACCTCCGCCGTCTCCTGCGTGCCGGTCGCGGCGAGCGCGCCGAGCAGGTGGAGCTCCTCGGCGGCTTCGGTGGGCGGCTTCGGCTCCCGGGGCGGCGGTGGAGACGAACGCCGTGGTGGGCACCGCCCGGGACCTCCAGGACGCCGGAGTCGAGCTTCCGCGCCGAGGGAGGCGCGTCGCGGCGGATCGCGGCGGCGGCACGCACGCACGCGCGGGCGGGGAAGGCACTCAGGACCTCCGAGCGGCGAGGTCGCCGCCGGAGCCCTCCTCGCCGTCCCCGTCGTCCTTCTTGGCGCGGGGACGGGCGCGCAGGTGGGCGCGCTCTCCCTGGCGGCCGAAAAGGCTGAGGATCTCGACCGGCCCGGTGTCGGCGGCGCCGAACCAGTGCGGCACCCGCGTGTCGAACTCGGCGGCCTCGCCGGGCGACAGCACCAGGTCGTGCTCGCCCAGCACGAGCCGCAGCCGCCCGTTGAGCACGTACAGCCACTCATAGCCCTCGTGGGTCTGCGGGTCGGGCGTGCGGCGCCCGTCGCCGCCCGGGAGGATCAGCTTGTAGGCCTGGATGCCCCCGGAGCGGCGTGTCAGCGGGAGCATCGTCATGCCGCCGCGGGTCAGGGGCCGCATGTGGATGCGCGGGTCGCCGGTGGGCGGGGCGTCGACGAGCTCGTCGAGCGTGACGCCGTGCGCCTGGGCCAACGGCAGCAGCAGCTCCAGGGTGGGCCGCCGGGCCCCCGACTCCAGCCGCGACAGGGTGCTCACCGAGATGCCGGTGGCCGCCGACAGCTCGGCCAGCGTGGTCTCGCGCTGCCGCCGCAGCGCGCGCAGGCGGGGGCCGACCGCGTCCATCGTCTGGTCGAAGGCGTCGCTCATACCCCCGATTTTGCCATATCTGCAAAGAAGTTTGCCGTGAGGTCGGGTGCGGACGCATGCTCGTCGCAGGAGGTGATCCGCATGGAAGAGCAACTGCAGGACGGATACGACGTGGTGGTCGTCGGCGGCGGCGCGGCGGGCCTGAACGGGGCGCTGATGCTGGCGCGGTCGCGCCGGTCGGTGGCCGTGGTCGACGCGGGCGCGCCCCGCAACGCGCCGGCCGCGGGTGTGCACGGGCTGCTGGCCCGCGACGGGATGGCGCCCGGCGAACTGCTGGAGCGCGGACGCGCCGAAGTGCGCCGCTACGGCGGGCACGTGGCCGGGGGAGAGGTCATCGGCGCCTGGCGGGACGGCGACGCCTTCACCGTGGGCCTGGCCGACGGCCGCGCGGTGCGGGCGCGCCGGATCCTGGTGGCCGCGGGGCTCGTCGACGAGCTTCCCGACATCCCGGGACTGGCCGAGCGGTGGGGCCGCGACGTGGTGCACTGCCCCTACTGCCACGGCTGGGAGGTGCGCGACCGCGCCATCGGCGTCCTGGCGACCGGCCCCGTGCCCATGGCCGTGCACCAGGCGCACCTGTTCCGCCAACTGAGCGCCAGCGTGGTGCTGCTGACCAACGGCCGGCCCGCGCCCACGGGCGACCAGGCCGAGGAGCTGGCGGCCCGCGGCATCCGCGTGGTCGAGGGCGAGGTCACGGCCGTCGAGGTCGCCGGCGACCACATCGCGGGCCTGCGGCTGGCCGACGGCACCCTGGTGGCCCGCGAGGCGGTCGCCGTCGCACCGCGCATGCGGGCGCGCGCCGGGTTCCTCGCGGGGCTGGGCCTGCACCCGGTCGAGCACGCCATGGGTGTCGGCGACCACATCCCCGCCGACGCCGAGGGCCGCACCGAGGTCGAGGGCGTCTGGGTGGCGGGCAACACCACCGACCTGGCCGCCCAGGTCGGCGCGGCCGCTGCCGCGGGCGCGGCGGCGGGAGCCCGCATCAACGCCGACCTGATCGCCGAGGACACCCGCGCGGCGCTGGCCGCCCACCGCGACCCGTTCTCGGCCGAGGCCCAGGCGCTGCTGAGCGACCGGGCACCCTTCCGGCCCACGTAGGGACGAACAGCACGGGAGGGGGTGCTGCGCATGCAGAAAACCGAGGTCTTCGCCTTCGAGGAAGCCGGTGACAATCGGAAGGCCGGACCTGGACCTCGGAGCATCCCACAGTGGCCGTTCCCGGCCGTTGTGTCGATTCGACCTTTCCGTTCCGTTCCTTCTTCACGCTGTGCTACCTATGGGGCGCGGGGGCAGCGGTGCTGCCCCCGCCGACGCGAGAACGCGCGGGAACTCCGCACATAGGGCGTGGGTGGCGATGGACGTCTTCTCTGTTCACAAGGAACTGATCGACGACTACAGCGAGTACACGAGCTCGCTGGTGAAAGTCCGCGATCAGCGAATCGCCGACTACCTCAAAGAGGAAGAGGAGAACAAGGTCCGCTGGCCCGACCCCTGGCTCTCCCTCAACCCCGGGTTCGAGTCGGGCGGAACCGTCGGCGAACTCGCCGCCGAGGGCGTGCTGCGCCCCGAGTGCGAGCGCTTCTTCCGCGACAAGAAGCACGCGGAGGACCCCGGCGAGCGGTCGCTGACGCTGCACCGCCACCAGCGCGAGGCGCTGGAGGCCGCCAAGACCCGCGACAGCTATGTGCTGACCACCGGCACCGGTTCCGGCAAGAGCCTGGCCTACATCCTGCCGATCGTCGACCGGGTACTGCGCGACCCCCGCCCGGGACAGATCAAGGCGATCGTCGTCTACCCCATGAACGCCCTGGCCAACAGCCAGCACCACGAGCTGACCAAGTACCTCACCTGGGGCCTGTCCCGCAGCGGGCAGAAGGTGCGCTTCGCGAGCTACACCGGCCAGGAGGACCAGGAGCAGCGCGACCAGGTGTTCAAGCGCCCGCCCGACATCCTGCTGACCAACTACGTGATGCTGGAGTACCTGCTCACCCGCCCCCACGAGCGCGGCCAACTTCTCGGCGCCGCCCAAGGGCTGAGCTTCCTCGTCCTGGACGAACTGCACACCTACCGCGGCCGCCAAGGCGCCGACGTCGCCCTGCTCGTGCGCCGGCTGCGCGACGCCTGCAACGCACCGGAGCTGCAGTTCATCGGCACCTCGGCCACGATGGCCTCCAGCCGCACCTTCGCCGAGGCCCAGCGCAGCGTGGCCGGTGTCGCCTCCCGGCTCTTCGGCACGGAGGTCAAGCCCGAACGGGTCATCGGCGAGACCCTGCGCCGCAACACCGAGACACCCGCTCCCTCGACCGCCGAGCTGCGCGGGGCCGTGGATGCCGCATTGGCGCCGACCACCACCGCGCACGGCTACTCCGAACTGGCGTCCGACCCGCTGGCCTGCTGGATCGAATCCACCTTCGGTCTGGCCGAAGAACCCGCCGAGCACCCCGGAGCACCGCCGCGCCTGGTGCGCAGCCCTCCGACCACCCTGCCGGAAGCCTCCCGCGCCCTGGCCGAGACCACGGGTGCCCTGGGCGAGGAAGGGCGAAGGCGCTGCGAGACGGCGATCCAGGAGACGCTCCAGCGGGGCGCCCGCGCCCGCCATCCCGAAACGGGCCGCCCGCTCTTCGCGTTCCGGCTCCACCAGTTCCTGTCCAAAGGCGACACCGTCTATGTGAGCCTGGATTCGCCGCGGGAGCGCTACGTCACCGGCAAGTACCAGGTCAGCGTCCCGGGGCGGCGCGACAAGGCGCTGCTGCCGCTGGCGTTCTGCCGCGAATGCGGCCAGGAGTACATCGTCGTGGCGCGCTCCACCAAGACCACCGCTCCCCCCTCTTACTCCGCCCGCCAGGAGCAGGACGCCGGCGGCGGCGACGACGTCAACGGCTACCTCTACGTCTGTGACGACCACCCCTGGCCCGCCGACCCGATCGAGGCCGGGCGCCTGCCCGACTCCTGGTGGTCGGTCGGCGACGACGGCGCCGGCCAGGTGCTCCCGCGGTTCCGCGACAAGCTCCCGCAGCAGAAGTGGATCGACGCCGCCGGCTACGAGACCGCGCCCGGCGAAGGCCTGCGCGCCTGGTACATGCAGGCCCCCTTCCGCTTCTGCCTGCGCTGCCGCGTCTCCTACGAGGAACCCCGCTCCAACGACTTCGCCAAACTCGCCACCTTCGCCGCCGAAGGCCGCAGCTCCGCGGTCACCCTGGTCAGCGGCAGCGTCGTGCACGGGCTGGAGCACCAGCGCGACCTGGCCCCCGAGGCCCGCAAACTGCTCACCTTCGTCGACAACCGCCAGGACGCCTCGCTGCAAGCCGGCCACTTCAACGACTTCGCCCAGGTCGCCCAGATCCGCGCCGCCCTGCACCGCGCCGCCGAACAGGCAGGCGAGACGGGCCTGCGCCACGACACCGTCGCCGAACGCGTCACCGACGTCCTCGACCTGCCGCTGGACGAGTTCGCGCAGAACCCCGGCGTGAAGTTCTCCCAGAAGGAGGCGGTGCTGGCCGCCCTGCGCAACGTCGTGGGCTACCGCATCTACACCGACCTCAAAGACGGCTGGCGGGTCACCATGCCCAACCTGGAGCAGACCGGCCTGCTCCGCTTCGACTACACCGACCTGGCCGAGATCAGCGAGGACGAGGAAAGCTGGGACAAGCGCCCCGGCACCGACCGGGGCGTCTCGGCCCTCCTGGGCGACGCGCCCCCCGAACTGCGCTACCGGCTCGCCAAGATCCTGCTGGACGAGTTCCGCCGCGCACTGGCCGTCGACGTCGACGTCTTCACCCAGGCCGGCTACGAGCGCCTAGAGAGCCAGTCCAACCAGTCCCTGCGCGACCCCTGGGCACTGTCGCCCGGCGAGGACCGCGTGCAGCCCGGCACCGTCTACATCGAGCCCGGCCGCACGGGCAAGCTGCGCACCGACAAGCACATCACCGCCCGCGGCGCCTTCGGCCGCTACCTGCGCCACCCCGGCCGCTTCGCCCACGTGGTGCCCGGCGCCATCTCCCTCGACGACGCCCAGCTCGTCATCGACGACCTGGTGGCGGTGCTGACCGGGCTCGGCCTGCTCACACCGATCGAGGAGAAGCGCGCGGCCACCGGCTACCGGCTGAAGTCCTCAGGCCTGATCTGGCGGGCCGGCAGCGGGGAGGCAGGCGTGTCCGACCCGCTGCGCAAGGTCGTCGACGACGACGCCGGCGCCCACGTCAACGCCTACTTCCGCGACCTCTACCGCGCCGGATCCGACCGGTTCCGCCGCCTGCAGGCCAAGGAGCACACCGCCCAGGTGCCCGCCGACGACCGGCGCGAGCGCGAGCAGGACTTCCGCGAGGGCACGCTCAAGCTCATGTTCTGCTCGCCCACCATGGAACTCGGCGTCGACATCTCCTCGCTGAACGCCGTGGGCATGCGCAACGTCCCGCCCACCCCGGCCAACTACGCCCAGCGCTCCGGCCGCGCCGGCCGCAGCGGCCAGCCCGCCCTGGTCACCACCTACTGCTCCACCGGCAGCGCCCACGACCAGTACTACTTCCGCCGCTCGGCCCGCATGGTGGCAGGCAGCGTCGAACCGCCCCGCCTCGACCTGGCCAACGAGGACCTGGTGCGCTCCCACGTCCAGGCGATCTGGCTGGCCGAGACCGGCGCCCACCTCAACAGCGGCATGGGCGAGGTCCTCGACGTGGCGGCCGACTCCGACTCCATGCCCTCGCTGGCCCTGCGCCAGCACATCACCAGCACGATCAACGACCCCGCCGCCCAGCGCCGCGCCGTCGGCCGCGCCCAAGCGGTCCTGGCCGACACCGGAGTCCACGACAGTCCCTGGTGGTACGGCGAATGGGTCAACGACGTCGTACGCGCCGCACCCGGGCGCTTCGACCGCGTCTGCGACCGCTGGCGCGGCCTCTACCAGGCCGCGCTCACCGAGCAGCACGCCCAGAACCGCCACGTCATCGACACCTCCAACAGCCCCCGGGTGATCCGCGAGGCCAAGGCGCGCCGCGGCCACGCCGAGACCCAGCAGCAACTCCTGCTCAACCAGGACCACAACCACCAGTTCAGCGACTTCTACACCTACCGCTACTTCGCCTCCGAAGGCTTCCTGCCCGGCTACTCCTTCCCCCGCCTGCCGCTGGCCGCCTACATCCCCGCCCGCCGCGAACGCGGCACCTACCTCCAGCGCCCGCGCTTCATCGCGGTCTCGGAGTTCGGCCCCGGTGCGCTCATCTACCACGAGGGCCAGCGCTACGAGGTCACCAGCATCCAGGTCCCCACCGACGGCGGCGACCTCAGCACCGCCGAAGCGCGCATCTGCGCGGCCTGCGGCTACTGGCACGACCGCCAGGCCGGCACCGACGAATGCCAGGAGTGCGGACAGCAGCTCAGCTCCACCATGTCCGACCTCATGCGGCTGGAAACGGTCTACACCGTGCGGCGCCAGCGCATCTCCTCCGACGAGGAGGAACGCCGCCGCGCCGGCTTCGAGCTGCGCACCGCCTTCCGCTTCTCCGACCACGGCGCCCGCTCGGGCCGCGCCGCCGCCACCGCCAAGGACGCCGACGGCGCCGGCTTGGCCGACCTCGTCTACGGCGACACCGCCACCGTGCGCGTCATCAACATGGGCCGGCGCCGCCGCCGCAACCGCAACGACGTCGGCTTCTGGATCGACCCGGTCACCGGCCGCTGGCTCAGCGAAGCCAAAGCCACCGAGGCCGTCCCCGACGAAGAGGGCCTGGGCTCGTTCAAGGACGCCAAGAAGACCGCCAAGGTCACCCCCTACGTCGAGGACAGCAAGAACATCCTGGTGCTGCGCTGGGCCTCCCAGCTCAGCACGGAAGAGGCGGTCACCCTGCGCTACGCGCTGGAACGCGGCATCGAAGCCGTTTTCCAACTGGAGGACGCCGAGCTCTCCAGCGAAGACCTGCCCGACCCGCAGGCCCGCGGCCGCATGCTCTTCGTCGAAAGCGCCGAAGGCGGCGCCGGGGTCCTGCGCCGTTTGCGTGAGGAACCCGGCACCCTCGCCCGCGTCGCCACAGAAGCGCTCAACATCATCCACACCGACGCCGACGGCACCGACCGCGGCAGCGCCGAGGGCACCACCGAACGCTGCGAGCGCGGCTGCTACGACTGCCTGCTCTCCTACACCAACCAGAAGGACCACACCCGCATCGACCGGCTCTCGGCCGTCGAGCCGCTGCGGGCCCTGGCCGGCGCCCGCACCGAAGCCGTGGGCGGCGACGCCGCGAGCGCCGAGGAGCAGCTCGCCGACCTGGACAGCCGCTCCGAGAGCAGCTTGGAGCGCGACTTCCTGGCGATGCTGCGCGACGGCGGCTACCGCGTGCCCGACGACGCCCAGGTGACCGTCGCTGCGGCGCTGGCCCGGCCCGACTTCGTGTACCGGCTGAACGGCTCCGACGTCGCCGTGTTCGTCGACGGTCCCCACCACGACAGCGCCCACCAGGCCATGCGCGACCTTCAGGCCGAGTACCGCCTGGAGGATCTCGGCTGGCTCGTGGTGCGCTTCGCCCATGACACCGACTGGCACCGGGTGGTGGCCGCCAACCCCAGTGTGTTCGGCCACGGCCGGTGAGCGTGTCGAGAGGCGGCACACCCCGGGCGGCCCTCAGTCCCGCCCACCCCCAGAGATCCACTATGAGCCCCCGCCCCGGCGGAGTGCTGGTGCTTTCCCCGTGGGCGCCTCTCTCCAAGCGCACCCTAAAGCCCCGCGAGATGCCGCCGGCGGTTCCTAAGCTGGATACCCATCCCCTGATCAACGAGCGCGAGGTAGTTTCCTTGACCCGCATCCGCCAAGGCGGCATCCGATGAGCACCGCCACCGCCACGTTCCAACCCGGATCCCTGGTGCGCGGCCGCGGCCGCGAATGGGTGGTCCTGCCGCCCACCGACGACGCCTTCGTCGTGGCCCGCCCGCTCAACGGCGACGACGCCTACACCGCCCTGCTCTTCCCCGGCGAGGTGGAACCGGCCGACTTCCCGCGCCCCTCCACCCGCGTGGAGCACATAGGCGACCACGTCTCCGCCGGGCTGCTGCGCACCGCCATGCGCGTGGGCTTCACCTCCACCGCCGGCCCCTTCCGCGCGCTGGGCGCCATCGGCGTCGAACCGCGCCAATACCAGTTCGTACCGCTGCTCATGGCCCTGCGCATGGAGACCGTGCGGATGCTGATCGCCGACGACGTCGGCATCGGCAAGACCGTCGAAGCCGGACTCATCGCCAAGGAGTTGCTGGAGCGCGGCGAGGCCCGCGGCCTGACCGTGCTGTGCTCGCCCGCACTCGCCGAGCAGTGGCAGGCCGAACTGCGCGACAAGTTCGGCATCGAGGCCCAACTGGTGCTGCCCTCCACCGTGCGCCGCCTGGAGCGCCCGCTGCGCACCGACCAGTCGCTGTTCGAGGTCTATGAACACACCATCGTCTCCACCGACTTCATCAAGGCCGAGCACCGCCGCTCGCAGTTCCTGCGCAGCTGCCCCGACCTCGTCATCGTCGACGAGGCCCACACCTGCGTCAGCGCCTCCGGCACCGGTCAGCGCCAGCACCGCCACGACCTGCTCAAGGGCGTCGCCAAGGACACCTCCCGCCACCTGCTGCTGGTCACCGCCACCCCGCACAGCGGCAAAGAGGACGCCTTCCGCGATCTCATCGGCCTGCTCCAACCCGAACTCGCCGAGGTCGACCTGAGCAGCAGCAAGGGCCGCGACCTGCTCGCCCGGCACTTCGTGCAGCGCCGCCGCAACGACATCCGCCGCTACATCGGCGAGGACACCCCCTTCCCCAAGGACCGCGAGACCCGCGACGCCGACTACGAGATGAGCCCGGCCTACGCCGAGTTCAACGCCGACATCCTCGCCTACGCCCGCGAAACCGTGCAGGACACCCGAGGCACCGGCGTGCAGCGGCGCGTGCGCTGGTGGTCGGCGCTGGCCCTGCTGCGCTCGGTCGCCTCCTCCCCCGCCGCCGCGGCCGCCACCCTGCGCGCCCGCTCAGCCGCCACCCACGCCGAGACCGAGCCCGAAGCCGACGACCTCGCCCGCTCCACCGTGCTCGACCTCGCCGAGGACGAAGCGGTGGAGGGTGTGGACGCCACCCCCGGCGCCGACGCCGACGAGGAGACCCTCGCCAAAAAGGAGAAGCGGCGCCTGGCCGAGCTGGCCAAACGCGCCGACGCCCTGAGCGGCCAGCAGCACGACACCAAACTCAAACTGGTCGTCAAAACCGTCAAGGACCTGCTCGCCGACGGCTACGACCCCATCGTCTTCTGCCGCTACATCCCCACCGCCCACTACGTCGCCGAGGAACTGCGCGCCGCGCTGAAGAAGAACCACACCGTCGCCGCCGTCACCGGCGAACTGCCCCCCGCCGAGCGGGTCGCCCGCATCGAGGAGCTCACCGGCGCCGAGGGCCGCCACGTCCTGGTCGCCACCGACTGCCTCTCCGAAGGCGTGAACCTCCAGGAGCACTTCCGCGCGGTCGTGCACTACGACCTGGCGTGGAACCCCACACGCCACGAGCAGCGCGAAGGCCGCGTGGACCGCTTCGGCCAGCGCGCCGACCGGGTGCGCGCCGTGACCCTCTACGGCGTGGACAACGGCATCGACGGCCTCGTGCTGGACGTACTGATCCGCAAGCACCGCACCATCGCCGCCCAGACCGGTGTCGCGGTGCCCGTGCCCAGCTCCAGCGACACTGTGCTGCAAGCCCTCGTCGAAGGCGTGCTCATCCGCGGGCAGCAGACCGACCAGCTCGAACTCGACCTCGGCATCACCCGGGCCCGCGAGAACCTGGACCGCGAATGGGAACTGCTCTCCGAGAAGGAGTCCCGGCGCGTCACCAAGTTCGCCCAGTCCGGCATGGACCTCTCCGACGTCGAACACGAACTGGAGCGCCTGGGACCCGCGGCGCGCGACGCCCTGGGCCGCCCCAGCGACGTCGCCGCGTTCGTCCGCGACTCGGTCTCGGCGCTGGGCGCCCCCGCCCACTTGGACGGCGAGGCCCTCACCGTCACCCCGCACCCGCTGCCGCCGGGCGTGCGCGCCGCACTGGGCGTGGACGACGACGCCAAGAACGGCAAGTCCGCCAAGAAGGAGCTCGTCTTCCGCCGCGACCTGCCCGCCGGCCCGCGCGAACACGTCCTGCTGCGCACCGACACGGCCGTGCGCGCGCTGGCCCGCTACGTGCTGGAGTCGGCGCTGGACCCCAAACCGGAGACGGTGCCGCCTGCCAAGCGCCTCGGCGTCACCCGCAGCGCCCGGGTGCCCATCCGCACCGTGCTGCTGCTGGTGCGTTACCGGTTCCTGCTCACCCTGCCCGGCCGCGGGACCCCCCGCACCACCGTGGTGGAGGAGGCGCGGGTGCACGGCTACCGGCCCGGCGAGGACGGTCAGCGCGAATGGCTGGGCCACGACGAGGTCGCCGAGCTGCTGTCCTCCTCTCCCGACGGCAACATCCTGCCCGAACAGGTCGCCAAGCAGGCCCAGCGCGCCGTCGCCGAACTCGACGCGCTCCAGGGCGACCTGGACGCGGCCGGCGCCGACATCGCCGAGGAACTGCGCGAGGCCCACTACAACGTCCGCAAGTCCGCCGAGGCCCGCGTGCGCGGGCTGAAGCTCGTCCCCCACGACCGCGCTGACGTGCTCGGCGCCTACGTCTACCTTCCGGCCGGAGGTTCCCAGTGAGTACCGCGAGCACCAGCGCGGCCAGCACGGCCAACACCCGGGGGTACTCGGCCATCCGGGTGGTGGGCTCGCTGCTGACCGCCGACCTCATCGGCCGCATCGGCGCGGGCGACCCGGACCTGAAGGGCCTGCGCTCCGAGGAGTACGGGCTGGTGCCCGGCCGCCGCCTGGGTGAGGCCGCCAGCCGCCGCTGGGACGACCTGCTGGGCGCCTACCGGGCCTTCCAGAAGCGCCTGGCCGAGGCCGGGCCGGGCGACTCGGCCGTCTCGCTGACCCGCAACCGCTGGCTGCTGCCGCTCTTCGACCATCTCGGATTCGGCCGCCTCCCCCACCAGCGCACCAACCTCACCGCCGAGGGGCGTGCCTACCCTGTAAGCCACGTGTGGGGCAGCGTGCCCATCCACCTGGTGGCCTGGGAACGCGACCTGGACAAGCACCGCGGCGGCAACGGCCACGCCGGCGGCGACCGCGCCCCGCAGTCGATGCTCCAGGAGTTCCTCAACGCCAGCGACGACCACCTCTGGGGCATCGTCAGCAACGGCCAGAAGCTGCGCATCCTGCGCGACGCGGCGTCGCTGTCGGAGGCGGCGTTCATCGAGTTCGACCTGGAGTCGATCTTCGAGGGGGAGCTGTACTCCGACTTCGTGCTGCTGTTCGCGCTGGCGCACGCGTCCCGGTTCGAGCTGCACACTCCGGAGGGCGCGGCCGACGGCGGCGGGCGTGCCGAGGGCGGCGAGGCGGCAGACGAGGAGGGCGCCGCGGCACCGGCGCTGAAGGCGCCGAGCGTGGCCGACTGCTGGCTGGAGAAGTGGCGCACCGAGGGCGACAAGACCGGGGTGCGCTTCCGCGACAAGCTGCGCGACGGCCTCACCGAGGCGCTCCAGGAGTTGGGCACCGGGTTCCTGGAGGACAGCCCCGAGCTGCGGGAGAAGCTGCGCACGGGGGCGGTATCGCGCTACGACCTGCGCAACGAGCTGCTGCGGCTGGCCTACCAGGTGTTGTTCCTGTTCGTCGCCGAGGACAAGGGGGCGCTGCTCGACCCGCACGCAGGCGACGCCGCGCGGGAGCGCTACCGGACCTACTTCTCCACTGAGCGGTTGCGGCATATCGCTGCGGAGCGGATCGGCGACCGGCACGACGACCTGTGGCGGACGCTGGTGATCGTACTGGAGGCGCTGGGGACCGATGAGGGGCGCCCGGAGCTGGCGCTGCCGCCGCTGGGCGGGCTGTACTTCACGGCGGGGGCGCTGGAGGAGAGCACGGGTGACAGCGGGGGCGAGGGCGCGGCAGTCCGGTCCGAGCTGCTGCGCGACCCGAACGTCACGCTGTCCAACCGGCGACTGCTGGCGGCGATGCGCCACCTGACCCGGGTGAAGGACGACGGCGGCCGCTGGCAGCGGGTGGACTACCAGCACTTGGACGCCGAGGAGCTGGGGTCCATCTACGAGTCGCTGCTGGAGCTGATTCCGCACCTGGACACCGCCAACCGCACCTTCGAGCTGAAGGGCGCGGCCGGCAACGACCGAAAGACGACGGGGTCCTACTACACGCCGAGCCCGCTGGTGGAGACGCTGCTGGACAGCGCGCTGGATCCGGTGATCGAGGAGTACGCGAAGAACAGGGTTCCCTCCGACCTGCTGAAGATCACCGTGTGCGACCCGGCCTGCGGGTCGGGGCACTTCCTGGTGGCGGCGGCACGAAGGATCGCGCGGGCGTATGCGGTGCTGGAGGCGGGCGACGAAGAGCCCACCCCGGACGCGGTCACCAAGGCCATGCCGGAGGTCGTGCGCAACTGCATCTACGGGGTCGACCTGAACCCGCTGGCGGTGGAGCTGACCAAGGTGTCGCTGTGGCTGGCGTCGCTGGAGCCGGGCAAGCCGCTGGCGTTCCTCGACCCGCACATCAAGGTGGGCAACGCGCTGCTGGGGACCACGCCGAAGCTGCTGGAGCAGGGGGTCCCGGACGGCGCGTTCAAGGTGCTGGAGGGCGACGACAAGAAGTTCGTCGGTGTGGTGAAGAAGCAGAACAAGAAGGAGCGTGAGAGCGGGCAGATCAGCGCGTTCTCGGCCGGTGAGGGCTACTCCAGCAACGTGAAGCTCGCGAAGGAAGCTCGCGAGATCAACCGGAACACCAAGCCGGGCCTGGCCGGCATCCGCGAGCAGGCGCGGAAGCTGCGGGAGCTGGAGGGGTCGGCGGAGAAGCAGCAGCGACGGCGGGTGGCTGATGCATGGTGCGCGGCGTTCGTCTGGCCGAAGCGGCCGGATGCGGCTGCGCCGGTGACGACGGAGACCGTGCGGCAGCTTGAGTCGGCGGAAGGGGCGCTTTCGGCGGAGCAGCGCACGGAGCTGGAGCGGCTGAACCGGCGGTACCAGTTCTTCCACTGGCACCTGGAGTTTCCGGAGGTGTTTCCGGGAGCCGATGATGAGAGGGAGGACTACAACCCGGCGACCGGGTGGCAGGGCGGGTTCACGAGTGTGCTTGGAAATCCGCCTTGGGATCAGATTGAGCTGAAGGAACAGGAGTTCTTCACTAGTCGGGACCCAGAGATCGCGAGCGCGGCCGGCGCAAAGCGCAAGAAGCTAATCGAAGAACTTTCCGAACATCCAGAGAAGCAAGACATCCACGAGTCTTATCTAGATGAGAAGCGCCGAGTCGATGGGGTTCGCCACTTCGCCGCCAACTCGCAGCGCTATGAGAACACTGGGCGCGGTCGGATCAATACCTACGCCGTTTTCAGCGAGAGCGGAGTGAGCCTTCTGCATCCGCTCGGAAGGCTTGGGCTCATTGTTCCGACTGGGATCGTGACAGACGCGACGACACAGTACTTCTTCAAGGACCTTGTCCAACGTCGCGCACTGGCCACCGTGTACGATTTCGAGAATCGAAACATCTTCCCGAACGTACACAGCAGCTACAAGTTCACACTCCTGACTGTCGCCGGTCGCGGCGCTGCCGTCGAGCGCGCCGAGTTCGCCTTTTTCTTGCACGACACAGCCGAACTCGCTGACGCCGAGAAAAAGTTCTACCTTAGCTCCGAGGAGATACTCAAGCTTAACCCCAACACGGGCACCTGCCCTATCTTCCGGTCGCGCCGCGACGCCGACATCACCCTCAAGATCTATGAAGCGGCGCCGGTCCTGGTGGAGCACGGGAAGTCCGACGGCAACCCGTGGGGCGTCTCGTTCATGCAGGGCCTCTTCAACATGACGTCGGCATCGCACCTCTTCCACATTCGCGAAGACCTCAAGGCGGACGGCTGGCACCTGGAGGGCAACGTCTTCGTGAAGGGCGAGGAGCGGATGCTCCCGCTGTACGAAGCGAAGATGCTCCACCACTACGACCACCGGTGGGCGACCTACGAGACGAGCGAGTCTGCTCGGGACATGACAGTGGAGGAGAAGACCGACCCTAGCGCGCTGGCTCTGCCGAGGTACTGGGTTGCCGAGAAAGAGGTAGATGGTCAGACCGGAGATTCGGTTTCCTGGCTGCTCGGGTTCCGCAAGATCTGCAGAGCCACGGATGAGCGGTCTTTGATTTCATATGTGTTTCCCAAGAGCGGGATAGGCGACTCAGGAAACCTAATACACACGGACAGGTTGGAATCTGCCTCGCTCTACGCCAACACAGCTTCATTTCCTCTCGACTACGTGTTGAGGCAGAAGCTCGGCGGAACGAATCTAAACTTTTTCCAATTTGAGCAAATACCGCTCCTCACCCCGAAGTACCTGCATAATAATGCCACCTGGGATCAATCTCATGAGGTCACCCAATGGATCAATCCTCGCACCCTCGAGCTCGCCTACACCGCGTGGGACATGAAACCTTTTGCGAATGATTATGGGGACACTGGTGCTCCATTCGTGTGGTATGAGGAGCGGAGGTTCCTCCTCCGTTGCGAACTGGATGCGGCGTTCTTCCATCTGTACGGGATTGGGCGCGATGACGTCGACTACATCATGGAGACGTTCCCGATCGTGAAGAAGAAGGATCTCCAGGCCCACGGTTCCTACCGCACCAAGGAAACGATCCTGGAGATCTACGAGGCAATGGCGAAGGCCGCCGAGACCGGCGAGCCCTACCGGACCGTCTTGGACCCACCCCCCGGAGAAGGCCCGCGCCACCCCGAGCGCGACTGATCCGGCCCCCGACATACAACGGCCGCATCGCCGACTGATCGGCGGTGCGGCCGTCGTGCGTCAGCCCTCGAACTCGTTCCAACTGACGCTGGCGACGAAGGCCCGCCACTCAGCGGCCGGGAACGCGAGGGCTGCGGCGTCGGGGTGCTTGGAGTCGCGGACAGCAGATGCGCCGGGGAGGTCGGCGACTTCGACGCAGTTTGTGTTCACGCCGCTGTAGCTGCTCTTCCGCCAAACTTTCTGGTCAGACACTCGACTCATTCTCCAAGGATTCGGTGACGTCTTTGATGAATTGGAGGGAGTGCGCAGGGCTCATAGCCGAGCCCTGCGCTCCGCCGAACAGGGAGTTCAGCTCTGTGAGTTCGTGATCTTCCTCAACGTACAAACTTGAGATCGGGGTCTCGACGTACCCGATGCTGGCGTCCAACGGGTCGGGGAAGTCCATGATGACGAAGCTACCGACCGTTACCGGATGCGCCCCCGCTGAGTACGGCAGAACATAGATGTTGATGTTGTGTCGTGCAGCCATGTGGGTGAGGTGCCGCAACTGCTGGCTCATCACCTCTACCGAACCGACCACTCGCCGCAGTGCTGCCTCGTCGAGGATCACCCAGTAGGCCGGCGGGTCCACACGGTTAAGGATCTCTTGGCGCTTGAGTCGGGCGGAGACTCGTTCCCGGATCTCCTCATCACTACGGACGAGGTTGGCTCGGAAGATCGCCTCCGCATAGTCAGGGGTTTGAAGCAGGCCCGGTACTACCTGGCACTCGTAAGTCTTGATCACGGAAGCTTCGGTCTCGAAGTCCGGCAAGGCCGTCGACATGAGGTTCCGGTAGCGAGCCCACCAACCGCGCTCCTTGGCCAGCCGTGCGCACTCATGGAGTGAAGCTCGGACCTCCGCATCGTCCTCTTCGTAGAAGTCCAGTAGAGCGTCCAGCTCATCAGACGTCACCGACTTCTTGAAGCCGGTCTCCAGGCGGGACACCTTGACCTGAGGCCAGCCCAGCTCTTTGGCCACCTGAGCGGTGGTCAGTCCGGCCCGCTCTCGGTACCGAAGGAGCTGCGTTCGGAGTCGTCGTCGCCGAACGCTCGGGCTGTACGCGGGTTGCATGCGTGGCAGTCTAGCCACCTCCTCGATGAGTGACTAAGTCAGTTCTACTATTGACTTCATGACTTGAGTCATACAACACTGTGAGTAGTTGGTCAGAGTCGATGTTCGCACGCTTAAGCGGTCCGCATCGGAGGTTCTCGCATGCCCGCAACAATCACCCAACGCCACCACCCACCCACCGAAAGCAGCCATGGCCGCCCCCACCACCTCGCCCGCCTCGCCACCGCCATCCGCGCCTACGGGGGCACCGCCGTCGTCGCCCTCTCCCACACCGCCCACCCGGTGCTCTACGTCCGCCACCGGCACCGCACCATCCCCGTGGTCCTGGTCCAGGACATCCGCGGCGGCTGGTCCTTCGTGTGGGGCCGCCCGGCCACGGGCACCCCGTACCGCATCCCCGGCGTCCGTCTCTACACTTGGGCCACAGAACCGGCGGAGATCGTGTCCCGGGGCGGGATCCGGGCCACGTGCCCCGGGCGGACCCTGCGCGACGTCGTGCTGCGGGTGGACCGCTACACCGCGGTCTGCCTGCTCGACTCCGCTCTCAACCAGGGGCTCGTCCGGAGCGGGGAGCTTCCCGGGCTCGCCGCCGCCAACCGTGCCCGCTCCGGTTGCCGCCGCTCGCGCCCCTGGTGGGAGCTGGCCGACGGCCGGGCGCAGAGCCCTCTGGAGACGCGCATCCGGCTGGTGTGCGCGGACGGCGGCGTGCCGCCCGACGACCTGCAACATTCGTTCCACGATGCGCGCGGCCGCCTCATCGCCGTCGGCGACCTGTGGTGGTCCGACCGCCGCCTGCTCGTCGAGGCCGACGGCCGCGCGCCGCACGAGCTCCCCGAGTCGCTGCTGCGCGACCGCCGCCGCCAGAACGCCCTCGAACTCGCCCACCCCGACGTCCGCATTCTGCGCTTCACCTGGGCCGACCTCGCGTGCCCGAACTACATCCTGGAAACCGTGCGCGGGGTCGGTCCCGGCCCGAACGAGCCGGGATCCGGTTAGCGCGATCGGCTGCCCCGATCAGTACGTCATCCTCTTCGCAACACCGTTGTGCGTTCGCGCCGCCACTGGGCGACCGCGTTGACCAGGACAGCCGCCAGGCTCTGCGGGGAGGGAGGCCGCGTCGCCGTGAAGGCCGCGTCGGCCTCGGCAGTGAAGAAGTCCTCCGCTTGGTCGCCGCCGGTCACCGCGGCATGGGCCGCTCTGGCCTTCGCCCAGAACGCGTAGATGTCGCGGCTGGTCATCAGGTGGGGCAGGGCTCCGCGCAACTCGCCGAGTTCGATCGTCTGGGTTTCGTAGGCGACCTTCTGCAGGTTGAGGACCAGATTGCAGTAGTGGTCCTTCCGCGTCTCCCGCGATCCCGGGTACACCTCCGGCCAGACGCCGAGCAGCTCGTCGTCGATCGCCATCTTGACGATGTCGGTGTGGATCTGCCGCAGCGAAATCTCGCTGCTGCTCCGCTGGTCCTCCATTGCCAGGTCCAACTGCGACCTCTGGTTCTGCAGATCGCGCCGCTGCAGGAAAAGCGTCAGGGCGATCCCGATGAAGGCGACACCGGAGAAGAAGACACCGACCGGGGCGACGGCCTCGCCGATCTTGGACCAGCGATCGAGTGTTCTGCCGTCGGCTCCTGTGAGCAGGAGGGCCGGAATCGCCAGACTCGCGGCCACCGCTGCGACGCCGAGGACGACGCCGGCGCCCACCGCAGCGGAGCGCACCCCTCGCCGGTTCATCAGCGCAGCCTACCGCCCGCGATCCGTCGCGGCCGCGACGGATCGGCACGCCTCAAAAGTCCGCCTGGGCCAGGAACCGTTCGAAAGGAACGGCGCCGGCGCGCAACGCGAGTGCCCGCTCTTCCAAGGCCCCAACGGTGCGGGGATCGCGTACCAGCCAGCCTCCCGCCTGCACACCGGTCGGGCCGTTTCCGTAGTCGTGGACCAGGGCGGTACGCCGGTCGAAGAGCAGGAAGTCGAAGGTCGCACCGTTCGGCAACGGCGTCCCGGACGGCTCCCGTAGGACCTCGATGTTCTCGCCCATCGTCGCGCGAATGCGGTAACTCATCAGCTCATAGCGCAGGTATTCCGTCACCGGCTCCTGCACGACGCGCACCCGGGCGAACTCGATCGCGCGGGCGCGTACGTCCTCGTAGAGCGGACGGTCGCTTTCGGCCTCCTTTTTCAGCAGCACACCAGACCACCCACCCGTCCCGAACCGTCCGATGGACCTTCAGCCGACGTTACCGCTCACGGAGTGTAAACGGCATCTTCGTAATGGCCAGGATCGGCTACCGGAGCAGCCACAACAGAGGCGCATCGGCGATCGAGTCGCCGCGACAACCACGTCCCCCGGCGGGCATAATTCCCCGGATGAAGGGATATGTCGGAGTTACAGACACCGAGTGGTACCGGTACCTCGCCGACCATCCGGGGATAGCCGAGATCAACTTTTGGAGGCCGTCCGACCTGCGGGACTTCAAGGTTCTCGCCGTCGGCGAGCCGTTCCTGTTCAAGACGCGGGCACCGCACAATCGGGTGGTGGGCGGAGGGTTCTACAGCGGCTTTGCGCGCCTGCGTGTGTCCGAGGCGTGGCGGGTGCTGGGCGAGGGCAATGGAGCGGCGACACTCGGCGAGCTGCGGGAGCGCATCACCAGCTGCCGCAAGGAGCCCATGCCAGACGGCGGCGATCCGGAGATCGGTTGCGTGTTCCTGCGTGACCCCTTCTTCCTTCCCGAGGACGTCGCGGCCGATCCCCCACCCGACTTCGCCCCCAATCTCGTCCAGGGCAGGTCCTACGACCTTTCGGCGGACGTGCGCTACGCCGACTACTTCCACCGGGTCGCCGTGCAGAGCGACCGCGTACTGTTCGACATCGACGACTCCAAGCCCTGGCACCGCCCCGGTCCGGTCTACGGTGAACCCAAGCCGAGGCCCGTCCGATGCGGCCAGTGGTCTTTTCAGGGCGTCATGCTGCACGCCTACGGCGGCCGCTGCGCCGTGACGGGGAGCGCGATCCGTCCGACGCTGCAAGCGGCGCACATCCGCCCCCTGTCGAAGGGAGGGGAACACCGCACCGACAACGGCCTCCTGCTGCGCTCGGACGTCCACACGATGTTCGACCGGGGTTACCTCGGGCTGGACGCCGAGCGCCGGCTGCTGGTGAGCCCGTGGCTGCGCAAGGAGTTCGCCGACACCGAATGGTTCTACGACCGAGCGGAGCGGCCGATTTTCCTCCCTACGCAACGGGCGGATCGGCCGCATCCCGACTTCATCGAATGGCATCTCGACAACGTCTTCCGTAGCTGACGGTAACCGTGGCACGTTCGCATGAAGGCCGGAATCGGCCAGTCCGCTCGATCCGCCGGAGTTCGCGGTAACGCATGGTTAGGGTGCCTTCATGGCGCGCTGGGATCAGGATGACGACCGCCGTCTGGTGCAGACCGCCGTTGTCGGCGGCGCGCGTTCAGACGAGCCGGTCAGCCTCCCCATGGACGAGTCGGGTGCCCTGAGGTTCCGCGAACTCCATCAGGGCCGGAAGTTCTGGTGCGGAACCTGGCTCGGCGGCTGCGGCGGCGAACTCAGCGGAAAGATCTACCGGGAGAAGGTCTGCCACTTCGCCCACCACCCCTCGTCCAACGAGTGCACCCGCCGCTACGGGGACGCCGACAGCGCCGACCACCTCTATGCGAGCAGGCGTGTGAACCGCTGGCTGGAAGGGCACGGTCTGGAGGCGCGCTCCCCTGACTACAAGGGCGACTTCGAAGACGGCGGTACCTGTACTCGGGTTTTTCTGGACGGCGTGGACGATCTTCCGCCGATCTGCATCGAGTTGACCGAAGACCTGGACGGCTATCTGGCGGGGTTGCTCCGTACCGGCGAGATCAACCAGTTGGACTGGCTCATCAGGAACAATCCGCCCCTCGCGCGTGAATTGATCGACCGCAACGGCTATGCGCTGCGCATCCGATTCAAGGACGAAGACCTCGGCCGTACCTTCGACGTCGGCACCGCCACCGCCGACGGCCGCGTCCGGTGGAACGGCCTCGACGAGTGTTCTCTCACTCGTAACGGCATCCGCACCCCGATGCTGGGAGAGCGGAAACGGCTGCGCCTTGCGCCCGAGGCAAACGGGACAGAGACCACTCCCGAACCGAACGGCCGCCTGACGGCATTGCGTCGTCTGCTCGACGATGCGCTGGCGAGAGAGGATCCTCAAGCGGCCGGCCGAGCTCTCGAAATGATCGAGCGGAGGATGGCCGAGTTTCCCGAGGAAGTGCGGGACGAACTCGACGCCAAGCTGCGCGATCTGCAGAAGATCGAAAAACTGATGAAACCGCATATGCGTGCTGAGAATCTGCTGGAGCAATGGCAGGCCGCTCGGGGGGCAGGCCAGCGCGGCCGCGCGCAGCAGCTCCGGCGCGAATTGCGGACGCTTTCCGAGCCCGGAAACGGCCTCGCTCACGAGCAGCGGCAGAAGATCAGTGCCGAACTGGATCGAACCGCGGAGGGGGTGGCCTCATCCCGGTGGAGAAGCGATCCGGACGGCGATGACGTGCAGAGCCGCGGTTCCGTCCCCAGCGCCGCCGGTGAGGCCCCCACCGAGCCCGCGCGCCCGGCGTCCTCCTCCAGCTTGAACGAAACGCTGCAGGCCCGCGCCGAGGCGATCCGCCGTCGCCTGCGGCGGGAGGGCAGGACTCCCACGCCCCCGGCGGGCGTGGACCGCAATCCCGGCGGAGGGTCCCGGCATCAGCCGGCCGACGCACGAACCCTGCGCGAACTCGCGGATCGGGTCAACGCTCGGCGATCACGGTGAGACGGGCGCAAGCCGTTCAGCCCACGCGGCAGCGGCGAGCCCTCGACCTCGCACCATGGCGAAGCCTGTCGTCCCCCTCGGGCACCATGGTGGTCGCTCATTGCCGCTCGCCCGCATCCGGCATCCCGAAGGGAGCCCCCGATGCCGACTCGCAAACAACTCAACGCCAAGACCACTCGCCTGACCATGGTGATCCTGGCCGGCGAACCCCGCGGAATGCACGTCGGGGCACTGTGGGAGAAGCTCCTGCAGGAATACCCGCAACTGGAGACGGACTGGGCCGCCTACGTCAACGACCAGAACGGGCCCAACCGCAACCTCCGCTGGGTATCGAGTGAGCTGGTCAAGATCGGCTGGATCTTCAAGGACGGCAACGGCACCTGGCAGGTCACAGGGGTGGGCCGCTGGGCGCTGGACTCCTGGCCCGACCAGGACAAGCTGTGGGAGGTGCAGCGCGAGCGCTACACCGAGTGGCGCCGGCAGCGCGCCTGGTTCGACCGGGTGCAGGACGCCCTCCCCGCGCTGCCGGGCGGGGCGTGGGCCTCCGCCCAGGACCTGGCGCTGGTCACCGGCCTCGACGCCTCCCTGCTCGTGCACCACCTGTGCGGTACCCGCCCCGAGGGGTGGCACCGTGTGCTCGACGCCGACGGGAGGCCGCCGGAGCAGGCGCACCTGACCGAGGACGAACGGCGCCTGGTCGAAGGACTGCTGGAGGCCGACGGCGCTGTCGGGGCCGACGGCCGCGCACGGCCCCACCAGCGGCTCACCGAGTCCGACCTGCGCCAGTACCTCGCCGACGACGACCCCGGCGAGACTCCCAAACGCCGCGCATGGCTGGTGCGCGGGTCCAGCGTCCACGGCGAGAACCTCGTCCGCTCGCTCTGGCTGCCGGAGGGCATGTGCTCGCTGCCCGCATCGCGGCTGCCGGAGGTTCCGGCGGACAGCCCCCGCGAGGCGGTCGCCGCCGCCGTCGACGACGGCTACGCCCACGCGGGCGCCGCCGAACGCGACAAGCTCACCCGCGAGTACCACGACTTCCTCACCCGGATGCGTACCGGCGACATCGTGCTCACCAATGACGGCGCCGAGGTCTACATCGGCCTCGTCGACGGCCCGCCCGGCTACACTGCCAGCAGCGGCGGCAAGGCCAACCTGCAGCGCAAGGTCGCCTGGCACACCGCGGACGGCCCGCGCGATTACACCGACCTCCCCGAAGCGGCGGCCAACCGGCTCACCAACCCCGATGCCGTCCTCATCGACCTCACCGAGTTCGTCGGCGACCTGGAGGAATGGCTCGGCGAAGAACCCGACCAGCCGGTCACCGAGCGCGACTTCTCCCTGCCCGACGCCGATCCCGGGCTCGCCGAGGCGCTGCTGTTCGACCAGGAGTGGCTGCAGGAATGCGTCGACCTGCTGCGCGACCGGCCGCAGCTCATCTTCTACGGCCCGCCGGGCACCGGCAAGACCTACGTCGCCCAGGAACTGGCCAAGCACCTCACCGGCGGCAAGCCGGAGAACACCCAGCTCGTGCAGTTCCACCCGTCCTACTCCTACGAGGACTTCTTCGAGGGCTACCGCCCCCGCCCGGCCGCCGACGGCCAGCAGCCCTCCTTCGAGCTCACCCCCGGGCCGCTGCGCAAGCTCGCCGACGCCGCCCGCAAGCGTCCGGGTGAGCCGTTCGTGATGATCATCGACGAGATCAACCGGGGCAACTTGGCCAAGGTCTTCGGCGAGTTGTACTTCCTGCTGGAGTACCGCGGAAAGTCGGTCGACCTGCTCTACGGCTCCGACGACGGACTGGGCTTCACCCTGCCGCGCAACATCGTCATCCTCGCCACGATGAACACCGCCGACCGCTCCATCGCCCTGATCGACGCGGCCATGCGCCGCCGCTTCTGGTTCGAGGAGCTGCACCCCAGCGCCGGTCCGGCCTCGGTGGTGCTGGAGCGGTGGTTGTCCCGCCGCGACCTGCCCGACGACGCGGCGCGGCTGCTGGCGGCGCTGAACGACCGCATCGCCGACCGGGACTTCCGCGTCGGCCCCTCCTACCTGATGCGCGAGGCGCTCCACGCCGACTCGCGCGGTCTGCAACGGGTGTGGCGCCACCAGATCCTCCCCCTGCTGGAGGAGCACCACTACGGCGACGGCGTGGATGTCGAGAAGATGTACGGGCTGGCGACGCTGCGCAAGGAGCTGGGCCTGGGCGAGGACGCGGCGCTGGCATGACGCGGATCGAACTGACCGAGCACGCGCCGCGGACCGGGGTCGCGCTGACGGCCGCACAGGCGGCGGCGCTGGCGGCGTGCGAGCTGGTGACGATGAAACCCGAACCGGGCGGGACCTGGACGCTCACCGCCGACAAGGGGCTGGTCGGAGCTGTCCGCGTGGGGCCGCAGGACGCCGACGTCGAACTGCGCATCGCCCCCAAACTGGCGGTCCAGCGGATCATGTTCCTGATCGGCTACGCCCAGCACGGCGTCCACTGGCGCCGCCATAGCGTCGAGGCCCAGGAGCGAACCGACCTGCTGCCGGCGATCGCGGCCGCCTTCGCCCGCATGGCCGATCGGACGCTGGCTCACGGGGTACTGCTGGGCTACCACACGGTCGAGGATGCGTTGCCGGTCGTTCGCGGGCGCATCCGCTCCTCCGAGCAGCTGCGTCGGCGCTTCGGTTCCCTGCTGCCGGTGGAGGTCGTCTACGACGACTTCTCCCCCGACATCGCGGAGAACCGGATCCTGCTCGGAGCGGCTCGGCGCCTTCTGCGCCTGGGCGGGCTGCAGGGCGCGACCCGGGCCCTGCTGCACCGCGTGATCGCGCGGCTGGACGGTGTTTCCGCGCCCGTGCCCGGCGGCGCGCTGCCGCACTGGCGGCTCAGCCGCCTCAACGCCCGGTACCAGGCGCCGCTGGGCCTTGCGGAACTGGTGCTGCGCGGCGGTTCCTATGAATTGCACCGGCCCGACGGGGTGCGCGTCGACGGACTGATGCTGCGCATGTGGCAGGTCTTCGAAGACTTCGTGTCCCAAGCGCTGAGCGATGCCCTGGCCTCCTACGGCGGCCGCTGCGAAACCCAGGACACCGACCACTACCTGGACCGTGCCTGTACCTTGCAGCTGCGCCCCGATCTCGTCTACTACCGCCAGGGCGGAGACGGCCGACCGGTGCCGGCGGGGGTCGCCGACGCCAAGTACAAGACCGCTCGGACGGGCCGCACCGACGACGACGTCTACCAGGTGCTGGCCTACTGCACCGCGCTGGACCTGGGCCAGGGCCACCTGGTCTATGCGTCCGGCGCGAGTACCGCGCCTCGGAGCCATCGGATCGCCGGCAGCGGGGGGGTCATCATCCAGCGGCACGTCCTCGATCTGGACCTTCCCCCCGTGGAGGTACTCGATCAGGTCGAGGACATCGCCGAATGCATGTCCAGCGGTGCACTGCGCGAGGCTTAGCGCCCGAGGCGGGAGGGCAAGGAGAAGGCATCGTGCCGCTGGGCGCACTCTCCGCCTGGGACGATCATTTACTCCTTTTCCGGGACAAAGCGGCCCGAGCACTGGTGAACTGCTGTCGCGTGCCCGACCGCAGCGGTGCTCGGACTCGCAGCACGACCCGCGGCCGCCTGCAGAGTAAGGAATCCCCCATGCCCCAGCTCGCCATCGACAAGGACTTCCTGAGCCGCTACGCCAAGCTCGACAAGCGGATCCAGAAGGCGGTCGACGACGCACTGCACAAGTTCGCGGAGGTGTACTACGCCGGGGGGCACCTGGAGAAGGTCACCGACGCGCGCGATCCGCGGGTCCGCACGCTGCGCATCACGCTGAACTACCGGGGCGTGGTCGTCGCCCAATCGGAGGACACCTATCTCCTGGTCACCGTCCTGCCGCACGACGAGGCCTACGCCTACATCCGCAGCAGGCGGTTCTCAGTCAACCACGCACTCGGCGTGCTGGAGGTCCGCGACGAGAGCGCGCTGGAGAGCTTCACCCCCGCTTTGGAGGAACTCGCCGCCGCGGACCCGGCGCGGCTGTTCGACCACATCTCCGACGCCGACCTCATCCGGCTGGGTGTGGACGCCGAATCGCTGCCGATCGTGCGGCTGCTGACGTCCGAGGCCCACTTGGAAGCGATGGCGAAGATGCTGCCGGGCGGTCAGTACGACGCCCTCGTGGCATTGGCTTCGGGGATGACTCCCGAGGAAGCCTGGGCCGAAGTCGCCAAGAACCTTGTTGAGGAGGTCGCCCCGGACCACATCGACCTTGACGACCTGACCGCTGCCATCCGGCGCAGCCCCGGCCAGGCGGTCTTCGTGGAAGGGCCGGAGGGCCTCCAGTCGATGCTGGATGCGGCGTTCGACCTGTGGCGGGTGTTCCTGCACCCCCTGCAACGCAGGATCGCCTACCGCCCGAGCTTCAACGGCCCCGCGATGGTCACCGGCGGCGCCGGCACCGGCAAGACGGTCACGGCCCTGCACCGGGTGGCCCACCTGACGTCGCGCTACGAATCCGGGCCGCCGCAGGTCCTGCTGACCACGTTCACCCGCACGCTGGACGCTGCGCTGCGCTCGCAGGTCGAACTGCTGATCACCGATCCTGCGCAGCGCGAACGCGTGGACGTGCGCAACCTGGACCGGGTGGCCTACGAGGTGGTGTCCCACGAGTGCGGTGCCGGTCCCGCCTTCCCTAACGCACGGGATCTCGAAGACCTCTGGGATGAGGCCGGCGCCGAGCGGGGCCTGTCGGGTGCCTTTCTGCTCGCCGAATGGGAGCAGGTCATCTTGGCCCAGGACCTGCGCACCGAGCGGGCCTATGTGGACGCCGCGCGGCGCGGACGGGGCAGCCGCCTCAGCGTCGACCAGAAGCGCAGCGTCTGGCGCGCTGTGCTGGAGGCGACGAAGCACATGGCTACCGCCAACCAGTGGACGTTCACACAGGTGGCCGCAGCGGCCGCCGAGATCCTGGAGCGCACCGGAGATCGACGCTATGAGCACGTGGTCGTCGACGAGGCGCAGGATCTGCACCCGGCGAAGTGGCGGCTCATCCGCGCGCTCGCGGCCGAGGGGACCGACGACCTTTTCATCGCGGGCGACCCGCATCAGCGCATTTACGACCACCGGGTTTCGCTGGCCTCTCTGGGCGTCCACGTGCGCGGGCGCAGCCGCAAGCTGACCGTGAGCTATCGCAGTACCCAGGAAATCCTTTCTTGGGCGGTGCAAGTCCTCGGGGCCGCGCCGGCCACCGGCCTCGACGACCTGGAAGACAGTCTCGACACCTACAGTTCGCCCCTGCACGGCCGCCGCCCAACGGTGCGCGGATTCAGCGAACGCGCCGCCGAACTCGACGCCTTGGCGGAGCAGGTGCGGAAATGGATCGATCAGGGAGTCGAGGCCGGTTCCATCGGGATCGCGGGGCGGAGCCGCAAGGTCACCGAAGCGGCGGCGGCGCGCCTGAAGGAGGATGCGATCGACTGCGGCGCTCTGGCCACGGGGCCCGGAGTCCGGGTGGGCACCATGCATGCTATGAAAGGGCTGGAGTTCCGTTGCGTGGCCGTGGTGGGTGTCGAGCACGGGATCGTGCCACACGAGTCCCAGATTGCCGACAGCATCGAGGATCCGACCAGCCACGCCCACGGTCTGCAGCGCGAGCGCAATCTACTCTTCGTCTCCTGCACCCGGGCGCGCGACACCCTGTATGTCTCCTACAGCGGTGCCCCCAGCCCGTTTCTACCGGCGCAGTGATACACGGGCAGATCAGGTCCTCCGCCCCTCGTCTGACGCATTGCACTGGGTGCAGGCTCTGGCCAAGGATGGGAACGGCGGCCGCGAGCGCAGTTCGGCTCGGCATCAATAGCGGCGGCGTGACTGAGTCGGCGCCCGTCAGCCGGCTCGCCGCACGGGCTATCGCTGGGACATCACCGAATCGGCGGCGAGTTCCGGCAAGAACCTCGGATTGGTGCGGTTCCGACCGCCGCCCCGCTTGGCTCGGGGCGTTGCGGCGGCGCGGGTGCGTGGTCCTGGAGTGAGCGCCGCGCGGGCCGCGCGGGTGGGGCTCACAGCGGGGGCATGACCCCCAGGGCGGCCAGCAGCGCCGGTATGCCCACGAACACCCCGCCCAGCAGCAGCGGCGCGCCCAGAAAGCCCACCACGGCCACGCGCGCCCGTATGCGGTGGCGGCGGGTGTGGGACACCGCCAGAGTCCCGAAGCCGACGGCGAACAGCAGGAAGAACAGCACATAGGCGACGGCGCCCGCGCCGATCCGGCCGGGGTCGCCGGTCATGCCCGTGGCCAGGCCCAGCGCCTGGACCACCGAGCCCAGCCCGTAGACGCCCAGGGTCGCGAACCCGGCCCAGGCCAGCACGGCCACGAGGGGCGCCGGCGCCCAGCGGCGCTCGGGCGCCACCGACAGCAGCGCCACCCCCGCGCCCACGATCTTCAGGCCCACCACCAGCCAGTTCATCACCGCCAGTCCGTCGGCGTAGTCGGCGTAGGCGCCGCCGGAGAAGCGGTCGGTGAGCTCGAAGACGACGTTGACCAGCGCGAAGCCCACGCAGGCCAGGATCGTCAGCACCGCCGTCGCCGTGACGGCCCTGCCGGGCCGGGCGGGCGCGCTCGCGAAGGGTCCGGACGCTGAAGGGGAGATCGAGGATGCCATGGGTCGATTCGACCCCGCCGGGCCGCCGGCGCGGCACCCCCGCCCGGGGGAGATCCGGGGGCATCGGTCCCCCGCGAGTGGGGCCGCCGCCCGCGCCCCGGCCGCAGCCAGGGGGCCCGCCACGGCGCCGCGGCCGGCGTCAGGGCAGGGGCCGGCTCACGGTCGAGGAGCGGCGGAACAGCCGGCTCAGCGACAGCGTGCCGTCGTAGGGCGTGTGCGCCCGCACCAGCAGTGAGCACGGCCGCAGCAGCACCAGCCCCACCAGCAAAAACACCGCCGCTCCCCAGGCCGCGCGGCGCTGGCCGTGCAGCCGGTAGGTGTGGGGCCAGGCCCGCAGGTAGGAGTACAGGTCGCGCACCGAGGCGCCGATGCGCCGCGCCGAAACCGGTACGCGCAACCGGTCCACGTAGCACACGCGCAGCCCGAGCCGGTTCAGGTGCACCGCCAGGTCAAGGTCCTCCCACATCCCCGGTTCGGCGCAGGTGTGGCCGCGCACCGCGCTCCAGCACCCGCGGCTCAGCGCCATGTTGGAGCCCCACAGCATCGCGTGGCCCGACAGCAGCCGGTTCAGGCGGTGGCAGAAGAAGCGGTGGGCCGCCAGCCCCGCGCGGCGCAGCGGGATGTCGTAGAACCAGGACGGCCCGGTGACGGCGTCGGGGCGCACACCGGTGCGCGGGTCGGCGGCGAAGGCCTCGGCCAGCTGGGCCACCCACTCCGGGCCGACCATGGTGTCGGCGTCGATGCGCCCCAGCACGTCGCCGCCGGCCTCGTCGAAGCCCCGGTTGCGGGCGTGCACCGCACCCTGGCGGACCTCGCGCACCACCCGCACCCCGTACGCGCCGAACGCCTGGGCCACCTCGGCGGTGCGGTCGACGGAGTTGTTGTCGACGACGATGATCTCCTCGGCGGGCCTGCTCTGGCGCGCCAGCGCCTCCAGACAGCGGCCGAGCACCGCTTCCTCGTTGTAGGCCGGGACGATCACCGAAATCCTCACGGGAGTGCCTTGTCGTAGTCGGGAACGAGCGGGGGCGCGCCCGGGCCGGCCGGCGGCGACCGGGCGCGGATGCGAACGCTGCCAGCCCGGTGTATCGGGTCCGGTCCAACCGGCGGTGTCGGCCAGGTGAAATCCCGCCCGGCCGGGGCTTGTGCGCTGCGAGGCAAGCATGGCACGCGCCGCGGCGCCCTCGGGCGGACAGCGGAGTCGCTCCGCGCCGCGCGGGGCGCACGAGGCCGGGCGCAGGCACTGTAGCGCGATCACGCGTGCAACGGGAAGTCGCGGCACGCCGGGCTTCGGTGCTGCCCGCCGCAGCGGTCGCGGCCGCCCCGGCGCGAGGCGCGCAGCGGGCGCGCCGGGGTGAAAAACCGGTTCGCGAACCGCCCGCCGCCGCCTAGGCTCCGGCGCATGCGCGACCTCGCCCGCCTGCCAAAGGCCCACCTGCACGTTCACCTGGAGAGCACGATCCGCCCCGCCACCCTGCGCGAGATCGCCGCGGCCAACGGGATCGAACCGCCCGAGGCGGCACCGGAGCGCTTCGCCGGGTTCCGCGCCTTCGCCGACCGGGGCGCCCGGGTGCGCTCCTGCCTGCGCCGCCCCGCAGACTTCGCCCGCATCGCCCGCGAGTTCGCCGCCGACGAGGCGGCCGACGGCACCCGCTACGCCGAGGTCACCTTCAGCGCCGCCGCCCACGGGGAGCGGCTGGGCGACGCGCGCATGCCGCTGGAGGCGGTGCTCTCGGGCCTCGCGCAGGGCGGCGCGGCCCACGGCCTGCACACCCGGCTCATCCTGGACCACTCCCGGCGGCGCCCGGTGCAGAGGGCCCGCCGCACGCTCGCCCTCGCGCTGGAGCATCCCGAGCACGTGGCCGCGATCGGGATGGCCGGCGAGGAGTCCTACCCGCTGGCGCCCTTCGCCGAGGTGCTGGACGAGGCCGCCCGCGCCGGGGTCGGTATCGTCCACCACGCGGGCGAGGCCGGGGGCGCCGCGTCGGTGGCCGAGGCTCTGGACACCGGCGCCCAGCGCATCGGCCACGGCCTCGGCGCGCTCGGCGACGCCGCGGTGGTCGAGCGCGTGCGGGCACAGGGGGCCGCCCTGGAGGTGTGCTGCTCCTCCAACGTCGCGCTCGGGTTCGCCCCCAGCCTGGCGGAGCACCCGCTGCCGCGGCTGCGCGAGGCGGGCCTGGCGGTGACGCTCAACACCGATGTGCCCGACGTCGCCCGCACCTCGCTCACGCGCGAGTACGAGCGCGTGCGGGAGGCCTTCGGCTGCAGTGACGCGGAGATGGCCGCGTTCGCGCGCGCCGCGGTCGCCGCCTCCTTCGCGCCCGCGCAGGTCAAGCGCGGCATCGAGGCGGGTATCGGCACCTGGCTGGCCGCCCCGCCGGCGTAGGGCGCGGGCGGCGGGCTCGGCGTCTCGGGCCGCGGCCGATCGTGTGCGCTTCGCGGGCGGGCGTCGCCGCCCCCACGGACCGGCGTGCGGCCGGGAAGGCGTCGAGGCCGGCCGCCCGGCTGATCGGCGGCGCCCTCCGCGGCCTTGTCCACGGGCACGGCGGTCCGCCGCACACGCCCTCGCCCCGCACCCGCGACGGGGATCAGGGCTGCCAAACCATGGTGCGCTGGTGCAGGCGGCGCCCGTCGTGGCGCAGCCCGGGCACGAGCGGGGCGGGCCCGTGCTCGGCGAAGCCCATGCGCCGGAAGAACCGCACGGCCCGGGTGTTCTCGACCAGCGTCTGCAGGTGGCAGCCGGGGGAACCGGACTCGGCCACCCGCTGCTGCCAGGTCCGCATCAGGCCTTCGGCGGCACCGGTGCCGCGTGCGGGCTCGGCGACGTTGATGTGCAGGTGGGAGGGCCAGCGCGGATCGTCAAACGTGCCGGCCGCCGGTCGGCGCAGCACGCCCGCCCAGGCCGTGTCGAGCAGGCTGCGGGCGAAGAAGGCGGCGGGGCCGGGCTTGAGGACCAGCCGGTGGGCGCGGATCGCCTCGGCCATGCGCTGCTCCTCGCTGGGGAAGGCGGCGCCGTCCAGGCAGCCGGCCAGGTAGCCCACGAGCGCGCCGCCGTCCTCGGCCACCAGCACCGACCCGGCGTCCAGGTCGATGTAGGGGGTCAGATACACCGCCGCCTCCGAGAGGGCGTGGCCCCACAGCGACTCGGTGGGGGCTCCCCGGCCGGCGTAGGCGGCCAGCGCCTCCAGCTCGGCGCGGTCCCCGGGCTCGAACGCGCGGATCCGCATGCGGCCTCCTCACAGAGCTGGGCGGACTGTTCCCCCATTACTGTATATCGGATAAACAGTAGAAGGGGGAAACGGCCGGGCCGGCCGCCTGATGGCGTCGGCTGCGCCGCCCTTGGTGCGGTCGTGCGCGGGCGTGCGGGGTTCGATCACCGCCCATGCGGCTTCGGAGAGGCCGGAGAGGAGGGCACCGGGGTTCAGCGGCCCCGGAATCGCTGCGATGGCACACCACGCGATCGTTCCGGGGCCGTCCTCGTGCCGGCGCACACTCTCCCCCATCACTCAACCCGCACACCCGCACACCCGCACACCCGCACACCCGCACACCCGCACACCCGCACAGCCAGGAGTCTCCTACCCGCGCGGGGCCGGGGGAACGGGGTGGTTGGCGCGGATGCGGTCATCGGGGTCGTAGGCGGCCTTGACCCGGCGCAGACGCCGGTAGTCCGCAGGTGCGAAGCAGGACGCCACGTCCTCCGGCGCGGCCGGGCCGAAGCTGAAGTTCAGCGATCGCCCCACCGCCTGCCCCGCGACGGGGGCCAGCACCCGCCGGTGCAGGTCTGCGGCCTCCGCCTCGCCGCCCGACTCCACCGGCGACAGCACGGAGGCGAGGTAGGCGGCGCCCCGGTGGCCCACCGCCCCCGCCCCTTCCGGTTCCCGCGCCAGCGCGCCGCCGAGGTGGCGCAGCCCCACCACGCACATCAGCGGCGCATCGGGCCCGGCCCGGCGCACCAGCTCCTGCCCCGCCCCCTCCGTGAGCGAGTCCACCAGCAGGTTCTGCGACCGGTACCCGTGCGGGACCTCGGGCTCGTCGAAGACCGCCCCGGACTCGCTGTAGTCCAGCTCGCGCAGCGTGGAGCGCACCGGCTCCCCCGCCAGGGCGACCAGCTCCCGCGCCAGCCGGCGCCCCTGCTCGGCCGGCCCCGCGTGGCAGAGCCGCACCTGGGCGAGGTGGCGGCCGCGCATCCCCTCCGGCACCCCCGCCGAATCCGGCATCACCAGCAGCGTCACCGCCGAGGTCGTCTCCTCCGGCACCGAGCGCGTCCACCGCGACCAGGCCGCCACCGCATCGGGGCGCTCGGCGAGGTCGAAGTACAGTCCGCCGCCGAAGACCCGGCGTAGCCGGACCAGGCCGATCTCCAGCGCGGTGACCACGCCGAAGCTCCCCCCGCCGCCGCGCAGCGCCCAGAACAGCTCCTGCTCGCGCTCCGCGTCGGCCGTGCGCAGCCGCCCGTCGGCGGTCACCGCCTCCACCCGGCGCACCCGGTCGGCGGCGAACCCGTAGCGGCGGGCCAGCAGCCCCACACCGCCGCCCAGGGTGTAGGAGACCGCGCCGACCCCCGGCATGCTCCCCGACAGCGGCGCCAACCCATGTTCAGCCGCCGCTTCCACCACCCGGCCCCAGGTCGCGCCGGCCTCGACCCGGGCGGTGGCCGCGCCCGCGTCCACCTCGACCCCGGCCATGCCCCGGGTGCTCACCAGCACGCCGCCGCCCAGCGCCGACGCGCGCCCGTGCCCGGTGGCCTGGACGGCCACCGGCACACCGTCCTCCGCGGCCGCGCGCACCGCCGCCTGCACGTCGGCGGCTCCGGCGGCCTCCACCACCGCCCGGGGCCGGTGGGGCTCCAGCAACTGGTAGCCGGTGCACGCGCGGTCGTAGCCCTCGGCCCCGGGCCGGTGCACCGGCCCCGCGGTGCGCTCCTCCAACCGGTTCAGGTCCGTCTTCCGTGTGCTGTGCGTCGATTGCCTCATGGCCTCCACGCTTGCAGCCCTTGCGGCCGCAACCTGTCCGCAAGGGGTGCGATCCTGGACGGCATGCAGCACACCACCGGGCCCGCCTCCACCCGCCGGGCCATGCCGGGCCGCCTGCTGCGGCTGCTGTCGCTGCTGCAGAGCCGCCGCCAGTGGCAGGGCCCCGAGCTGGCCGACCGGCTCGGCATCAGCCGCCGCACCCTGCGCCGCGACGTCGAGCGGCTGCGGGAACTGGACTACGCCGTGCAGGCCACCACCGGAACCGCCGGCGGCTACCGGCTCGCCGGCGGCGGACGGGCCACCCCCGCACTGCTGCTCGACGACGACGAGGCGCTGGCCGCGGCTCTCGCCCTGGCCACCGCGGCCGCCGGCGCACCCGCCATCGCCGAGGGCGCCGCCCGCGCCCTGACCAAGCTGGAGGCGCTGCTGCCCGCCCGCCTTCGCCCGCACCTGGCCGCCCTGGGCGGCGCCGCCGCGCTCCCCCACCGCGGCGCCGTGGACATCGACCCCGCCCGGCTGGCGCTGCTGGCCGGGTGCTGCCGCGACGGCGAACTGCTCGCCTTCGACTACCGCGACCGCCGCGGCGCCACGGGCCGCCGCCGCGTCGAGCCCCACCACGTGGTCACCGCCCAGGGCCGGTGGTACCTCATCGCCTACGACCCCGACCGCGCCGACTGGCGCACCTTCCGCGCCGACCGCATCGCCGACCCGCTGCCCACCCGGCGCCGCTTCACCCCGCGCCCGCTCCCCGCCGCCGGCCCCGCCGCGTTCCTGGCCCGCGCGATGGCCGAGGCCGACTACCCCCACACCGCCCGGCTGCGCGTCGACCTGCCCGCCGAGCAGGTGCGCTCCCGCCTGTTCCACACCGTGCCCGGCACCGTCGCCCCCGACGGCGACCACCGGTGCCGCGTGCGGCTCGCCGCGCACGCCCCCGAACTCGTCGTGCACTACGTCGCGGCGATCACCGCCCTGGGCGCCCCGGTCGACATCGACGCCTCCCCCGAGGTCGCCGAACGACTGCATAGCCTGGGGCGGCGCCTGGCCCGGTGACCCGCCCCGCCGCACGCGCCCGCGCGCTGGTCCGCAGAACGAGCGCCTGCCCCCAAGCGGCGACCGGGTTCCACCGCCGCCTGTCGCAACCGACGCCCGCGTCCCACGACACCAGGAGGACACCATGGCCCGCGCCGTCCGCTTCTCCCGCTACGGCGGCCCCGACGTGCTCGCCCTGGAGGAGGTCGCTCTCCCCGAGCCCGGACCCGGCCGGGTCCGGGTGCGCGTACGCGCCGCCGGGGTCAACCCCGCCGACTGGAAGATCCGCAGCGGCGCCTTCTCCGCCGACCCCGACCAGCCACCGCAGCAGCCCCAGGGCACCGGCCTGGACCTGGCCGGCACCGTCGAGGCCGCCGGCCCCGGCGTCACCGCCTGGAGCCCGGGACAGCACGTCTTCGGCAAGGCCCACGGCGGCGCCGCCGCCGCCACCCACGCCCTGGCCCCCGCCGACGAGCTCGCGGCCAAGCCCGACTGGCTGTCGTTCGAACTGGCCGCCGCACTTCCGACGCCCGCCGAAACCGCCTACCGCGCCCTCGGCCTGGTGGGCATGGGCCCCGGCGGCGGCCGGGGCCAGACCGTGCTCATCCACGCCGTGGCCGGCGGCGTCGGCCTGATCGTCGCCCAGCTGGCGCGGGACCGCGGCGCGGCGGTCGTGGGCACCGCCAGCACGCGCCACCACGCCTTCCTGCGCGAACTGGGCGTCACACCCGTCACCTACGGGCCCGGGCTGGAACAGCGGCTGCGCGAGGCGGCCCCCGAGGGTGTCGACGCGGTCGTGGACGCCTCCGGCCGCGGGGTGCTGGCGGTCTCGGTGGAGCTGGCCGGGTCCGCCGACCGGGTGGTCACCGTCGCCGACCCCGCGGCGGCCGAGCACGGCGTGCGCTTCTCCGGCGGCGGCGCCGACCGCGCCCCGCTGGAGAAGGTCTTCGCCGAGGTGCTGCCGCTGATCGAACAGGGCCGGCTGCGCCTGCCCGTCGAGCACACCTTCCCGCTGGAGGAGACCGCCCGGGCCCAGCGGCTCAGCGAGGAAGGCCACCTGCGCGGCAAGATCGTCATCACCGTCGGCGACTAGGACCCGCCGCACGCCGGCGACGGCGTGCGGGGCCGCGGCCCGGCCGCGCCCGCGGGGGCGCCGCCGGACCGGACGGGCTCAGAACTCCTGGGGAATCATGATCCACAGCGCCAGGTAGATCACCACCTGGGGCCCGGGCAGCACGCACGAGATCACGAACAGCAGCCGCACCAGAAACGGCGACAAGCCGAACCGGCGCGCCAGACCTCCGCACACCCCGGCGATGACGTTGTCGCGGGTCCGCACCAGGCCGTTCGAAGCCATCGCTGGACCCTCCTCTCTTCGTCGAGTCCCCCGAGCCCCGCTCCGGCCCGCGGCCGTCGACACAGCGCACGGCGGTCCGGGCGGGGCATGCACACGCCCCCTACCCCGAACGCGCCCCCGGCCCACCTCGGCTGCGGGTGCCCGATGCCACAGGGCGGGTTTGCACCCGGACTCTGCGGTCAGCGGTCGGCGCAGACGCGCATGCTCCCGGGCGGCGGGCAGGGCCCGGCCCGGGAACGTCCAGGCACCGCAGCAGCGAAGGGGCACCGCCATGTCCGAGTTCTCCCGTGACCAGGCGCCGGCGGGCGACGAGAAGGACCGCCGGCTCGAGGGGGTCCGCGACGACTCCGACAAAGCGCTGACCACCAACACCGGCGTCGCCGTCGACGACACCGACAACTCCCTCAGCGCCGGGGAGCGCGGCCCCACGCTGATGGAGGACTTCCACTTCCGCGAGAAGATCACCCACTTCGACCACGAGCGCATCCCCGAGCGGGTCGTGCACGCCCGCGGCGCCGGCGCCTACGGCTACTTCCAGGTCTACGAGTCGATGGCGCGCTACACCCGCGCCGACTTCCTGACCGACCCCGGCCTGCGCACACCGGTGTTCGTGCGCTTCTCCACCGTGGCCGGCTCGCGCGGCTCGGCCGACACCGTGCGCGACGTGCGCGGCTTCGCCACCAAGTTCTACACCCGCGAAGGCAACTACGACCTGGTCGGCAACAACATGCCGGTGTTCTTCATCCAGGACGGGATCAAGTTCCCCGACTTCGTGCACGCCGTCAAACCCGAGCCCCACAACGAGATCCCCCAGGCCCAGTCGGCCCACGACACCCTGTGGGACTTCGTCGGGCTGCAGCCGGAGACGCTGCACATGATGATGTGGCTGATGAGCGACCGCGCCCTCCCCCGCAGCTACCGCATGATGCAGGGCTTCGGCGTGCACACCTTCCGCCTGGTCAACGAGCGCGGAGAGGGCACCTTCGTCAAGTTCCACTGGAAGCCGCTACTGGGCACGCACTCGCTGGTCTGGGACGAGACCCAGAAGATCGGCGGCAAGGACCCCGACTTCAACCGGCGCGACCTGTGGGAGTCCATCGAGTCCGGCCAGTACCCCGAGTACGAGCTGGGGATGCAGCTGGTGCCCGAGTCCCAGGAGCACGCCTTCGACTTCGACCTGCTCGACCCCACCAAGATCATCCCCGAGGAGCTGGTCCCGGTCACACCGGTGGGCAGGATGGTCCTCAACCGCAACCCGGACAACTTCTTCGCCGAGACCGAGCAGATCGCCTTCCACACCGCCAACGTGGTGCCCGGCATCGACTTCACCAACGACCCGCTGCTGCAGGCCCGCAACTTCTCCTACCTCGACACCCAGCTGATCCGGCTGGGCGGGCCCAACTTCCAGCAGCTGCCGGTCAACCGGCCGGTGGCCGAGGTCAGCAACAACCAGCGCGACGGCTTCGGCCAGCACACCGTCCACCGGGGACGCACCAGCTACTTCCCGAACTCGCTCGGCAGCGGCTGCCCCTACCTGGGCGAGGCGCCCTACACCCACTACCAGGAGCGCGTGGACGGCGCCAAGATCCGCAAGCGCAGCGAGAGCTTCAAGGACCACTACAGCCAGGCGACGCTGTTCCTCAACAGCCTCGCCGGCTGGGAGCGCGAGCACCTCACCTCGGCCTTCCAGTTCGAGCTGGGCAAGTGCGAGACAGCGGCGGTGCGCGAACGCGTGGTCGCCCACCTCAACCGCATCGACCACACCCTGGCCCGCGCGGTCGCCGTCGGCATCGGCGTCGATCCACCCGCCGCCGAGGAGGTCGCCAACCACGGCCGCTCCTCGCCGGCGCTCAGCCAGGCCAACGCGCCCACCGACAGCGTCTTCTCGCGCCGCATCGCGGTCCTGGCCGAGGAGGGCGTCAACGCCGCGGAGGTGACGCGCTTCCGCGAGGCCATGGCCGAGCGCGGCGCGGCGGTGGAGGTGCTGGCGCCCGACGACGGCAGCGTCGCCGGCACCGACGGCGCCCGGCTCGCCGTCGACCGGGCCATGCACACCATGTCCTCGGTGCTCTACGACGCGGTGGTCGTGGCCGGCGGGGCCCGGTGCGCGGCCGCCCTGGCCGAGGACGGGCTGGCGCTGAACTACGTCGCCGAGGCCTTCAAGCACGCCAAACCGGTCGCGGGCCTGCACGAGGGCGTGGGCGTGCTGGAGGCCGCGCCCCTGCCGCGGCTGCGCCTGGCCGGCGACGGCGACGCGGCGGCGGTGGTCGACCAGGGGGTCGTCACCCACCGCGGCGGCGACCCCGAGGAGTTCTACCGCGCCTTCGCCGGGGTCCTGGCCGGCCACCGGGTCTGGGACCGCGACACCGCGCGCGTGCCGGCCTGAGGCCGCGCCGCGGCCGTGCGCCCGGCCGCGGCGCGCAGCAGGTGCGGGGGCGGGCACCGGTGCCCGCCCCCGCGTTCGTGCCCGGCCGGCGCCGCACCGGGCGGCGGGGCGGGGCCCTCAGCCCGCGTCGCCGGGTCCGAAGCGCTCGGCCATGGCCTCGGCATCCAGCGCCGCCTCGTTGAGCTCGTTGAGGCTGTACCAGTTGCCGAAGGGGTCGCGAAAGACCGCCTCGACGCCGTAGGGCACCTCGTGCGGCTCCTGCAGGAACTCCACGCCCCGCGCACGGTAGGCGGCGTAGGTGGCGCGGCAGTCGTCGGTGTTCCAGGCGCCCGCGCTCAGCGCGCCCTGGGCCACCAGCCCGCGGATCGTGCGGGCGGTCTCCTCGTCGTGCATCGGCGGCCCGGGCACGGACAGGCTCAGCTGGAAGACGGGATCGGCCGGCGGGCCCACCGTCAGCCACCGCATCCCGTCGTCCATCATCAGGTCGAAGCGCTGCTCGAACCCGAGCTTGTCCAGGAAGAACCGCTTGGCCTCGTCGTAGTCGAACACGAACACGCTCGCCACACCCAGTCTGGTGATCACGGACTGCCCCTATCTGTGCGCTGGAAGTGTGCTGCCTCGGCTCGACGCTAGCCCGCCCCGGCCGCTTCGGCCCGCTCCGCGCGCACCGTGTCGGCGCGGCTCGGCGCAGAGGCGCCGACGCGCCTAGCCGCGGCTCGCGGTTTCGGTCGCCAGCTCGAACCAGACGGTGTGGCCGCGCGGGTCGGGCGGGGCGGTGGTGCCGCAGCCGCCCTCGCACAGCGCGGCGACGAAGCCCAGGCCGCGGCCGTTCTCGGCGGCGCCGTCGCCCATCAGCGAGGCGTCGATGCGGGGGCGGGTGGGCCGGCCCGGCCGCGGACCCAGGTCGGCGACCTCCACGCGCACCCGGCGGCTGTCCTGCCACAGCCGGGCGGTGAACGTGCCGCCGGGCAGCCCGGAGCCGGAGTGGCGCACCGCGTTGGTGGCGAGCTCGCTGGCGCAGACCAGCAGGTCGTCGAGGAGGCCGGCGGAGTGGTCGAAGGCGCCGCGGCGCAGGCACCGGGCGATCCAGTCGCGCATCGCGCCCACACTGGCGGCCTGCCCGGCGAAGGTGAGGGCGTGGTCGGGTTCGGGCTGCTGCGGCGGTCTGGTGGAGGGGCGGGGCGGGGAGGCGGCCTGCGGGACTGCGGTCATGTGGTGCACGGTTGAAGCTCCCCCCGGTTTCGCCGACACGCGGGGGCCGCTGCGCGCACCCGCGGGCCCGCACCGCGCCACCCCCGTGAACCCGTGGTGCGCTGGCCGTTTCCTCCCCGTCGGCCCGCGCCGGGCTCGGCATCCAATATCACCCAGACGCTGCGGGCGTGCAAGCGCTATGGCCCAACTCGGTCGGTCTCGCCCCGCCGGTTCCGCGCGGTCCGCGGGCGCGGCTAGGCTCGAACCTCAACCAGGCTTGAAGTCGTGTGAGGGGAGGCGGCGATGACGGTCGGGCCGTCGTGGAAGGCCAAGGAGCTCACGGTGGGACAGCTCGCCCAGCGCAGCGGGGTGGCGGTCTCGGCGCTGCACTTCTACGAGCGCAAGGGGCTGATCACCAGCCGCCGCACCGCCGGCAACCAGCGCCGCTACCGCCGCGACACGCTGCGCCGGGTCGCCTTCGTCCGCGTCGCCCAGCGGGTCGGCATCCCGCTGGCCGACATCGCCGAGGCGCTGGCCACCCTGCCCGAGGCGCGCACGCCCACGCGCGAGGACTGGGCCCGGCTGTCGCAGCTGTGGCGCGACCGGCTGCAGGAGCGCATCAACCAGCTGGAGCGGCTGCGCGACGACCTGACCGACTGCATCGGCTGCGGCTGCCTGTCGCTGGAGCGCTGCGTGCTGTCCAACCCCCACGACCGCCTCGCCGCCCAGGGGCCGGGCCCGCGCCGGCTGCTGACCCCCGAGGCCCGGGAGGGCGGGCCGGCGGCCGCCGAGGCCGGGCAGGAGTGCCCCTGAGCGCCGCCGCCTCCGGTGCGGCGCGCGAGCCGGCGCCGCCCGGTGCTCAGCCGCGCCCGCGCAGCGGCTCCAGCTCCTGGGCCGAGCGGATGCGGCGCAGCGCCGCCGGCCCGGGGCCCGGCGGCCGGGTGAACACCCGCACCATCACCCCGCCGCCGTCCAGTCCGGCGCCCACCCAGGCGTGGTCGCTGCTCAGCACGGTGAAGGCGTGTTCGCGCCCGTCCAGGGCGACGGCGGCGGCCGACCAGGCGGCGTCCCCGCCCAGCGCGAAGGAGTCGGCGCCGGCGGGGTCGCGGGAGCGCCGCTCCATCAGCTCGCGCTCGGCGCAGAAGGCCCGCAGCCGCTGATCGGTTTCGCCTCCGCCGAAGCGGCGGCTGGCGATCTCCAGGTCGGGGCCGGTGTCGGGGCCCTCGGGGGTGGAGCCGAAGTCGATCACGGCCTTGAGCAGCCCGGGACCGTCGGGGTCGAGGGTGGTGGAGCTGACGCGGCCGCGCCGGGACTCGCCGACGGGGGCGTAGAGCGCCAGCCCCGCCAGGATGGTCTCGAGGGTGAGGTCCTGGTCCACGTGACGGCCTTCCCGGTTGCGTGCGCTGGTCCGGGCCCGATTCTAGGCGCGGCGGGCGGTGGCGCCGAGCGCGCCCGGCCTGCGGGGCCCGGACCGCGCTTTCGGGCCCCGGGCCCGCGACCGGCCGGGGAACGCGCCGGGCGGCGGCGCGGGCGGGCTCCCCTCTGCCGCTGCCGCGGGAGACCGCACGCGGCGCTTTCTGCGCCTTCCGGCGGCCGCGGGTCCCGCCATCGCCGAGGCCCCCATCGGGCGGAACGGGCCTTGGGCCGCGCCCGGCGGCGCCCGCGCCGGCGCCCGCGGCGGCGGGCGCGGGCCGGTGCGCCACGACCCTTCCAATGATCATTGTCATGGTCTAGGCTCGGGCCCCATCCGGCGGACCCGCCCCCCGTCCCGCAAGGAGCAGCCGACCATGCCCACGCCCGCCCCCCGGCAGCACCTGCCCGTGCACTCGGCCGACGGCACCCGCCTGCACGCCGAGATCCACGGCCCGCCCCAGGCGCCCCCCGTCGTGCTGGCCCACGGCTGGGCGTGCTCGACCCGCCTGTGGCACCCCCTCATCGCCGAACTGGGCGACCGGCTGCGCCTGGTCTGCTACGACCAGCGCGGCCACGGCCGCAGCCAGGTGCCGCGCGCCGGCGGCTACAGCACCTCGGCCCTGGCCGACGACCTGCTCGCCGTCGCCGAGGCCGCACTGGAGCCCGGTGAGCGCGCGGTCTTCGCCGGCCACAGCATGGGCGCCATGACCCTGATGGCCGCCGCCGACCGGCCCCGCTTCGCCGCCCGCGCCGCCGCCGCGCTGCTGGCCAGCACCGGCCCCAGCGACCTGCCCCGCTCCTCGCGGGTCTTCCCCGGCGCCGCCCGCTTCCCCCGGGCCGGGCGGCTGGCCCACCGCGCGATGCTCACCGCGCCGCTGCCGCTGGGCCCGCGCACCCGGCTGAGCCGGGCGGCCCTGCGCTACGCCACCATGGCCGCCGACGCGCCGCCCGACATGGTCGAGGTGTGCGCCGAGATGGTCCACGCCGTGGCGCCGACGCCCCGCGCCCGCTGGGGCCGCGTCCTGGCCGGCATCGACCTCGACCGCGCACTGGCCCGGCTGGAGGCGCCCACCCGGATCGTGGCCGGCTCCGCCGACCGGCTCACCCCCCTCGCCCACGCCCGCCGCATGGCCCGCCTGCTGCCCGACTGCCGCGGCCTGCTCGAACTCGACGGCATCGGGCACATGACCCCGCTGGAGTCGCCCGCCCCGCTGGCCCGGGCCCTGGCCGAGCTCGCCGATACCCACCTCGCCCCCCGGCCCCGCCAGGAGAGCGCATGAGCCCGCGCCGCCCCCGCCTGTCCGGACGGGTCGCCGTTGTCACCGGCGCGGCCCGCGGCCTGGGCCGCCTGCTGGCGCTGCGCCTGGCCCGCGAGGGCGCCACCCTGGTCCCGGTCGGGCTGGAACCGGAGGAGCTGGAGGCCGTCGCCGCCGAGTGCGGGCCCGCGGCCGCCGCGTTCGAGGCCGACGTCACCGACGCGGCGGCGCTGGCCGCGGCCGCCGAGCAGGCCGAGCAGCGCTTCGGCCGCATCGACGTGGTCGTGGCCAACGCCGGCATCGCCGCCGGCGGCCCCTTCACCGACATCCCCGCCGCCGCCTTCGACCGCGTCGTGGAGGTCAACCTGCTGGGATCCGTCGCCACCGCCCGCGCGTTCCTGCCCGCCCTCCAGCGCAGCCGCGGCTACCTGCTGCAGGTCGCCTCGCTGGCCGCGCTCACCCCGGCCCCGCTGATGGGCGCCTACTGCGCCGCCAAGTCCGGCGTGGAGGCCTTCGCCCACTGCCTGGCCCCCGAGCAGGCCGGCCACGGCGTGGGGGTGGGGGTGGCCTACCTCAGTTGGACCGACACCGACATGGTGCGCGGCGCCGACAGCGACGCCGCTCTGCGCGCGCTGCGCGCGCGCCTGCCCTGGCCGATGAACCGCACCTACGCGCCCGAGCCGGCCGTGGAGCGGCTGGTGGAGGGCATCGCCCGCCGCCGCGCCCACGTCTACGGCCAGCCCTGGCTGCGCGCCGTGCAGGGGCTGCGCGGCGTCCTGCCGGGGGTGATCGGCGCCGCCGCGCCGCGCGAGATCGCGCGGCTGAGCGAGCACCTGGCGGCCACCCGCCACAGCCGGGCCGCGGCGGTGGGCGCCGGCGGCACCGCCGACCTGCGCGCCCGCGCCGCCCGGGGCACCGGCTGAGCCCCGCCTTCGGACCGGCGCGCGGGTGGCGGCCGGGCCGGGGCGCGGGTCGTCAGTTCGTCCAGGGCGGGCTGATCCAGGCGCCCTCGGCGGTCACCGCGCGCAGCCCGGTGCTCGTGGCCACCCACGCCGCGCCCGTGCCGGTGCCCGGGTTGGCCACGTTCAGCCGGCTGCCGGCGCCCACCACGGCCGCGTCGCCCGGCTCCAGGCGCCAGGTGTCCCCGTCCACGCTCAGCTCCAGGACGCCCTCCAGGCCCAGGAACACCTCCTCGCGGGTGATGGCGTGCTCGGCGCCGGCCGCGCCCGCCGGCACCTCCAGGCGCCAGGCGCACAGCTCACCCGAGCCCTGGGAGGGCGCGGCGTAGGAGACGAAGGCGACGCCGTGCATACGGTGCGTGCGCGCCTGGGCGCGGGTGATCAGGGGCATGGACGGCCTCCAAATAGACAAGTAGCTTGACCATATGGGGTCAATGGTCAGGCAGCCTGTCCGCAATGTCAAGATGGGCCCATGGCCGACACCGACCACCTGGCCCTGACCGCCCTGCTGCTCTCCGCCTCCACCGCCCTGACCGAGGCCATCGACGCCGGCGTGCACGAGGCCGGATTCACCGACCTGCGCCCCGCACACGGGTTCGCCTTCACCCGCCTGGCCCCCCACGGCGCCACCACCGCCCAGCTCGCCGCCCACCTGGGCATGACCAAGCAGGCCGCCGCCCAGCTCGTCGACGAACTGCACCGCAACGGCTACGTCACCCGCGGCCCCCACCCCGACGACGCCCGCGCCCGCCTCGTCGAACTCACCGCCAAGGGCCGCGCCGCCACCCGCGCCGCCGACGACGCCGCCGCCCGCGCCGCGGCCGCCTGGCAGGAGCGCATCGGCCCCGACCGCATGGCCCGGCTGCGCGCCGACTTGGCCGCCCTCGCCGCACCCGGGCACCTCCGCCCCGCCTGGTGAGGCGGCGCACCGCTCAGTCCCGGCGGCGCACCGGATGGTCCTCGGGCACCTCCACCACGCACACCGCCAACCCGTCCGGATCCTCCAGCCACATCTCGACCAGCCCCCACGGCTCGCGCCGGGGCTCGCGCACGATCGCCGCGCCGCGCGCGGCCAGCTCCCCGCGCGCCCGCGCGACGTCGGGCACCTGCAGCCACAACTGGACCGCCCCCGGCGCGGGCGCCCGCTCACTGCCGCCCGACAGCTCCAAGAACCCCCCGCCCAAGAAGAACACGGTCCCGTACTCGCCGCCGCCCGTGGCGAACTCCCGGTAGATCGCCAGCCCCACCACGTCGCGGTAGAAGGCGCGGCTGCGCTCCAGGTCGGTGGGGTGGATCAGGACGCGGCTGCTGAGGACGTTGACCATGGGCCGAACCTACCCACCGCCACCCGCGGCCTCACCGCACGACGATGTCGGCGCCCGCGACCCGGCCGGACACCACCTCCACGCCCTCCACCCGCCCGCGGTCGCCACCGCAGCGCGCCGCGATCGTGTAGGTGGCCTCCGGCAGCGCCCAGAAGTAGCGCCCCTCGGCGTCGCTGATCACCGCCGTGTCGGGGACCGGCGGCGCCCACGCCGACGTGGCCCGCGCCTCCAGCAGGCAGTGCGCCCCCGGCGCGCCCTCCACCCGCACGACCCGCCCGCGCACCCCCGTGCTCCGGTCGGAGCGCACCTGCTCCGCCTGGCCGGGCCGCGCCTCGCCGCCGGCCGGGCCCGAGGGCTGCGCCCCGAGCCCGCAGCCGCCCAGCGCCGCCACGGCCACCAGCACGACCGGTCCCGCCACCGCACCTGCGCGCATCGACGGCCCCCTCCCGGCATCGCGCCTGGCACCCGCGGTCCGCGCCCCGCGCGCACCGCCCCCGAACCCGGCGCAACCGCCCACCGGCCGCCGGATACGGCGCTACGCACATATCTGCCCAGGCCAGGGCCGAATACCACATCCCGCCGGAGGCCGCGCCGCCCCCGGCGCACCCCCACCCCCGCCGAAAAAGGGCCAATCCGCCCGGATTGGCCCCCTCGCGCCCCGCCGCAGACCCCCGCTCACCGGCCACCGGCCCCCCACACCCCCAAGGCGCCGGAGCCCGCCCGGCACCGCAGACCCCGCCCACCGCGCTAGCCTGGCCCCCGTGAGAGAGCTCGACAGCACCACCCACGCCCTGGCCGAGCTCCTGTGGGACTTCCACACCCGCCCCGCCGCCGACGCCGGCACCGGCAACGACCTGGTCCTCGTCCTGGGCAGCCACGACCTGCGCGTCGCCGAACACGCCGCCCGCCTCTTCCAGGACGGCGCCGCGCCCCTGCTGGTCTTCAGCGGCGACCGCGGCCGGCGCACCGGCGGCGACGGCCCCGCCCCGCGCTGGCCCGAGTCCGAAGCCGCCACCTTCGCCCGCGCCGCCCGCGCCACCGCGCCCATCCCCCGCGACGCCGTGCTGCTGGAGACCCGCGCCACCAACACCGCCGAGAACTTCCACCTGGCCCGCGACCTCGCCGCCACCGCCGCACCCCGGCCCCGCCGCGCCGTCGTCACCGCCAAGCCCTACATGGCCCGCCGCGCCCTGGCCACCGCCGCCGTGCACTGGCCCGGCCCCGAATGGACCTTCAGCTGCTTCGGCGGCGGCTACCGCGCCTACACCACACCCGAGCACAGCCCCGCCGAGCTGGTCGACTTCCTCGTCGGCGACCTGCAGCGGCTCGCGGTCTACGCCCGCCGCGGCTGGAGCGCACCCGTGGACGTGCCCGACCGGGTGTGGCAGGCGGGCCAGCGCCTGTGCGAGCGCGGCTTCACCGGCCACCTCGTGCCCGGCGAGAGCCTGCGCCCCGCACCCCAGCAGCCCGGAGCCGGCGCCTGACCCGCGGCCCCGCCGCGGACCCGGCCGCGCCCGGGCGCCGCCTAGGAGCCCGCGCCGCCCGCCGCCAGCCGCTCGGCGTTGGCCCGGCGCCGCTCCAGCACCTCCGCGCGCATCTCCTCCATCCGCCGCAGCACCTTGCGCCGCGTGCGCTTGGCCAACCGGTCGATGTACAACCGCCCCACAGTGTGGTCGGTCTCGTGCTGCAGGCACCGCGCGAAGTAGCCGCTGCCGGCGATCTCCACCGGCCGGCCCTCGCGGTCGAACCCGCGCACCAGCGCGTACTCGGGCCGGGCCAGCTCCGCATGGGGACCCGGCACCGACAGGCACCCCTCGTCCTCCAGCGCCAGCACCCCGCCCTCGGCCTCGCGCTCGGCCGCCACCGGGTTGCACACGTGGCCCACATGGCGCACCCCGTCGTCGTCGGGGCAGTCGTAGACGAACACCCGCAGGTCCACCCCCACCTGGTTCGCCGCCAACCCCACACCCTCGGCCGCATACATCGACGCGAACATGTCGTCGATCAGCGCCGCCAGCGCGGGCGTGGCGAACTCGGCGTCACCGACCCACCGGCACGGCCGGTGCAGCACCTCGGCCCCCACCTCGGTGATGTCGCGCACCCGGCCCCGCAGCGCCTCCGGCGCCAACTCCGGATAGGACTCCACGGGCGCTCCCTGCAGGCGCACCCGCGCCCGGTCGCCGTCGCGCTGCGCGGCCGAGGACTCAGACATCGCTGGACTCGCTCTTTCCTGCTGTGGCGGACACACACCCCGCACCCACCGGGGCAACGCACGCAAAATAGCACAAAGTCGCAGGTCAGACCGACCGAGTCACCACCGCACCGCCCCAGGGCCCCAACGCCCCAGCTCAGCGGGTCCGCCTCACCGCCACCAGCCGCCGCCCTCGCCCAAACACCGCACCAGGTAGTCCCGCAGCGACACCGCCACCAGCCGCCGACGGTCCGTCTCGTGGTCCCACACCACGATCCCCGGCCCGTAGTCGGTGTGCACCCACGCGAACTGCGGCCCCATGTCGCTGTCACCGAAGAACACCAGATCGTGGAACGGCGCATACAGCTCCACATAGTCCGGCTCGGCCCGCATCGCCAGGTTGTCCTCCACCACCCGCTGCGCCGGCCACACCACCGCGTCGCCGTACTCGTTGGACACCCCGTCGCACTCGGCGAACAACGACGCCAGCTCGAACGGCACCGGCAGCCCCAACTCCTTCTCGATCAGGGCGACGGTCGCCGCGTCCGCCGGCGCGGCCGGCTCGGCCATCGGGTACAGCTCAACGATCAGTTCACGCCACACACCCAGAATCATCACAGGTTGCGGCATTGCACGGGAAACCGGAGCCCGCGAGTCCCCCGATTCGTCCCCGCGATCCCGCCCCGCCGGAATATCGCCCCACCCCACCGCCGTTACACCCACCGCGGGAGCCGGTGCGGTAGAAAGTGTCCCCCGGGCTCCATACAACGCCTTCGCGGAATACCGCGTCCGCTCGGCGCCGCGCGCGCCGAACCCGGACGGACTTTCGGAGCCGCGTTGTGCCCCGCGCCGTGAGGCGACCGCCGCACCGGCTCCCGCACCCAGCACACCGGCGCCCCCGCGCCCCGCCCCACCGGCGGGCGCGGGGGCGCTCGCATGTCCGGCCCCGGCCTCCGCCCCCCGCGGCCCGCCCCACCCCGCACCCATCGACCGCATCACCCGAAATCGTCCCGAAAACGCCCGTCTTCGCAGGTGCGTGCCCTACCACCCCACCACGCGGCTCAATGGGCCCAACAAGGCCCGCGAGCAGCCAGGAGAGCCCGTGCCCACCACACACGCCCAGCGCGCCCTCACCGCCGCCACCGCACTCACCCTCGCCGCCACACCCACCGCCGCCCACGCCCGACCCGACTACCCCGGCCACACCACCAGCCACTACATCACCGCCACCGGCACCCCCCGCGACACCGCCTACGCCGACGACGCCGGCTGCGCGGCCGCCGCCACCGGCCAGAACGGCCTGCGCATCCTCTTCCTCGGCACCCAGGAACACCCCGACCGGCTCCGCCACCCCGGCACCACCGCCCACACCACCACCCCCCGCATCCCCGCCGGCGACACCATCGACATCGCCGCCGCCTACGCCGCCGGCTTCACCCGCTGCAACGACTCCGGCACCACCGCCCACCTCGCCCTCGGCGTCAACAACAAGGACGACGGCGGCATCAGCGGCCGCCGCGCCGGCCGCCAATGGGCCCGTATCGTCGACGCCGCCGCCGACCGCGCCGACACCGCCGACCTCACCGTCACCGGCGCCGTCGACGCCGAACCCTCCTGGTCCAGCCCCGCCTGGGCCCGCGCCTGGGTCGACGCCTACACCGCCACCACCGACCGCCGCCTCTACGCCGCCAACTCCGCCGGCGGCTGCCCCACCCCCGGCCAAAGCACCACCGCCTGCAACAACGGCTGGACCCTCGACGACATCCACCACCTCGCCACCGGCGCCGCCCCCACCGTCCACGCCCTGCCCCAGATCTACCGCACCGACGGCATCCAGGCCCGCCAATGGGCCCACGTCTCCGCCTGGGGCCTCCGCCACCGCGACCAGCCCCTGCGCGCCGCCGGCGCCCTGTCCCAACACACCGCCTGCACCCAGCGCGGCGGCTGCGCCCGCACCCACAACACCCCCCGCGACGCCTGGACACAGCTGCGCGACGCCCTCGACGACCACCCCACCGCACCCACCCCCCGGCTGCCCTACGCCTCCGACATGCGCTGGCCCTGACACACACCCACACACCACCGACGCCCGCACCCGCCGCACGCCACAATGGAACGGAGGCCCCACCCGCCACCGCACCGCCCCGAAGGACCCGCCATGGCCCGACCCCACTACCGACCCCACACCCGCTTCACCCTGCTGGTGTGGTCACCGCTGCTCACCGCACACGCCGCAGCCGGGGTCCTACTGCTGGCTTTGAGCCTGGCCGCCGCCGCCCTCTGCGCCATCTGGGTCGGCGTGCCCCTCCTGGCCGCCCTCACCCGGCTGCTGCGCGGCCACGCCCACACCCACCGCCGCATCCTCGCCCACCTGCTCACCAACGGCGCCGTCCCCGCCCCCGCCTACCGGCCCCTGCCCGACACCCGCCTGAGCACCCAGGTCAGCACCCTGCTCACCGACCCCGCCACCCGCCGCGACTACATCTGGCTCGCCGCCAACAGCACCGCCGGCCTCGCCCTCGCCGCCCTGCCCGCCGTCCTCCTCACCCACGGCGTCCTCGCCCTCGCCCACACCTACACCTGGCGCTACAACCCCGGCATCTACGCCCTCCAACCCGTCACCACCCAAGCCGAAGCCTGGCCCTCCCTGATCACCGGCGCCCTCCTGCTCACCCTCGCCTACCTCCTCGCCCCCGCCGCCATCCACACCTACGCCCGCCTCAACCGCCGCCTGCTCGCCCCCACCGAACACGACCGCCTCACCGCCCGCGTCGCCCACCTCGCCACCAGCCGCGCCCACACCATCGACGCCCAGGCCTCCGAAGTCCGCCGCATCGAACGCGACCTCCACGACGGCGCCCAAGCCCGCCTCGTCGCCCTCGGCATGAGCCTGAGCCTCGCCGAAGAGATGCTCACCCACGACCCCCGCACCGCCCAGACCCTGCTCACCGAAGCCCGCGAAACCACCCGCCAAGCCCTCACCGAACTCCGCGACCTCGTCCGCGGCATCCACCCGCCCGTCCTCGTCGAACGCGGACTCGACGGCGCCGTCCGCGCCCTCGCCCTCACCCACCACATCCCCGTCACCGTCGACATCGACCTGCCCGGACGACCCCCCGGCCCCGTCGAGTCCGCCGCCTACTTCGCCGTCGCCGAACTCCTCACCAACACCGCCAAACACGCCGCCGCCACCCGCGCCTGGGTCCGCATCAACCACGGCCACGACCGCCTCGTCATCACCGTCGGCGACGACGGCCGCGGCGGCCTCGACCCCCGGGCCGGAACCGGCCTCACCGGCATCCGCCGCCGCCTCGCCGCATTCGATGGCACCATGAACACCACCAGCCCCACCGGCGGCCCCACCATCGCCACCATGGAACTGCCGTGCTCACTCGACCACGACACCCCCAAACCCGCCCGGACCGCCGACCCCGACCTCCCCCACCCGCACCAGTAAGGACCCCGCCGTGCGCGTCGTCATCGCCGAAGACCTCGCCCTGCTCCGCGACGGACTCATCCGCCTGCTCGAAGCACACGACTGCACCGTCCTCGCCGCCGTCGACAACGGGCCCGACCTGCACAAAGCCCTCACCGAACACCGGCCCGACGTCGCCGTCGTCGACGTGCGCCTACCCCCCACCTTCACCGACGAAGGCCTCCAAGCCGCCATCAGCGCCCGCCAAAGCCTGCCCGGCCTGCCCATCCTCGTGCTCTCCCAGCACGTCGAGCAGCTCTACGCCCGCGAACTGCTCTCCGACGACCGCGGCGCCGTCGGTTACCTCCTCAAAGACCGCGTCTTCGACATCGGCCAGTTCCTCGACGCCATCAACCGCGTCGCCGCCGGCGGCACCGCCATGGACCCCGCCGTCATCTCCCAACTCCTGGCCAAACACACCGACGCCAGCCCCCTGGCCCAACTCACCGCACGCGAACGCGAAGTCCTCGCCGAAATGGCCGAAGGCCGCTCCAACTCCGCCATCGCCGGCCGGCTGTTCATCACCGAAAAAGCCGTCAGCAAGCACATCAACAGCATCTTCACCAAACTCGACCTGCCGCCCTCCACCGACGACAGCCGCCGCGTCCGCGCCGTGCTCGCCTACCTCAACCAATGACGGGCGCTCACTCGCCCCGCGGCGCCTCACGACTGCGGTACAGCCCCTCGATCTCCTCGGCGAACGCCCGCAGCACCGCATCGCGCCGCAGACTCCCATCGCCCAACACCAGGCCCCCCGACGCCGTGAACTCCTCGGCCAGCACATGGAAGGCCCGCACCGCCCACTCCACCGGCACCGCCTGATTGGCCGCCACCACCGCCGACCGGACCTCCGCCCCCAGATCCGCATCGGCCGCCAACTCCGCCCGCGTCATCGACAACGGCCGGTTGTTCACCAACCGCCAGTACTCCGCCTGGTCGGCCGCCAACGTCACCAGCGCACTCGCATACGGCCGCCCCTGCCACACCACCATCGCCTGCGACACCAGCGGATGCGCACACGCCCGCTGCTCCCACACCCCCACAAAGTCCACCTCGGCCCCGGCCCCGCCCCCGGCCGACGCCGCCGGAACCGCCGCCTCACGCGCCCGCACCCGCTCATACGTCGCCTGCGCCCGCAACCGCCGACCCACCACCACAAACCCCGCATCGTCCAGATCGCCGGCCGCACCCGAGGCCAGCCACCCCTCCCACACCGCAGACCGCCCCGCCTGCTCATCACCCCAATAGCCCGCGAACAACTGCGGACCCCGCACACACAACTCCCCCTCACCCGACGGCTGCACCGACACCCCCGCCAGCGCCCGGCCCGCCGTCCCCGCACGCCGATGCTCCGGCGACCCCGCCGCCGCGACCCCACCGACCTCCGGAACCCCCCACACCTGCACCAGCGGCACCCCCGCACCGTTGAAGAACCCGTCCAGCTCCTCCGACAGCCCGCCCGCACACACCACCAGCCGCACGTGCCCGCCCAACGCCTCACGCACCCGGCCGTACACCCACTCGTACATCGCCCGCGACACCCGCCGCAGCGCACCCTTGCGCTGCGCCCGGTCGAACTCCACCGCCAGATCCACCGCCACCTTGAACCGGTCCACCTGGTCCCAGCCGTTCGGCGGAGCCGACGACCGCACCGCCGCCATCACCCGCTCCATCAACCACGGCCGACACACCAGCACCCGCGGCGCGAACTCCCGCATCTGCCGGCGCATCCGCGGACCCCGCCCCACGAACCCCACCGGCGCACGCACCAGCGCACACGCCACCACACCCGCAAGCGCCCCCGGCTCCCACAACCCCAGCTCCATCAGCACCCGGCCCGCACCGCCGTCATCCCGGCGCCGGCCCTCCCCCGCCGAAGCGAACCGCTCCACCAGCGACTCCGCCGCCGCCAGCACACCGCCGTGCGTCAACACCACACCCCGCACACGCACCGCCGTGCTCATCGGATACACCAGAGCCGCCACATCCGACCCCGACTGCTCCTCACGCCTGAACCGCACCGCCGTGGAATCCATGTACGCGCCCGGACGCGCGATCCCCTCCAGACCGCCCTCATCCAACCGCCACACCCGCACCAGATCCGTCAGCTCACGCCCCAGCACCCCCACCGCATCCGCATGGACGCCGTCCTCCAGCACCACCGCCGCCGGATCGCAGTCACGCAGCACATACGACAACCGCTCCCGCGACACCTGCGGCGGCACACACACCACCACGGCCCGCACCACCCAGGTCGCCAGCACCACCAGCGCGCACTCCACCCCCGGCCGCGCCACCACCACGACCCGGTCGCCCGCACCGACCCCGACCCCGATCAGGCCCTTGGCCACCGCCCCCACCTGCGACGAGAACTCCCGGCTCGACAACGCACTCCACGCCGAACCCTCAGCGTCCAACCCCAGCAGGACCTCGTCGCGCCCGGGACCATCAGCCCAGTGGTACGGCACGTCACCCAGACCGCGCAGCCGCACCCGCCCGACAGCACCATCCGACGACCCCGCCATCAACGACCACTCCTCACAGCCGGTGGGGGAACCGGCGACACCGCCCCGAGCGTGCGCGCCTCGCGCGAGCGTGCCCTACTGTGCACGCAACCCTCACCTCACGGCAACCCGTGCCCCGACCCGCCCTCCGCTACCATGCCCCGCCCACACGAAGAGGCCCCGGCCGACTACCGACCGAGGCCCCCAATCACCGCGTCATCCCACCTCAGGACGCAGATCGCACCGCCCACCGCGCCGACACCGCGAACACCCCGCCGGCCAGCAGCCCCACTGACCCCATCACCACCGCCATGCTCGCCAGACTCGCCTCACCCGAAGCCGTCCACCCCGCCAACGACGACAACCCCCCGCCCAACGCGAACTGCAGCGAACCCATCAGCGCCGAAGCCGTACCCGCCACCGCCGACGACTGCGACGAGATCGCCAACATCGTCGCATTGGGCATCACGAACCCCACACTGAACATCATCACGAAGAACACCGACGTCAGCGCCACCAGCGCCCACGGGCCCGACACCCCGCCCAGCGCCAGCGCACCCAGCACCCCCACCGCCGCCAGCGCACCGCACAACCCCGCCGCCAACCGCCGCGACGTATCCACCCGGCCGATCAGAAACCCGTTCACCTGCGTCCCGAGCATCAACCCCGCAGTGTTGACCGCGAACATCAGCGCGAACGCCTGCTGCGACGCCCCGAACCGGCTCTGCGACACGAACGAGAACGACGACACATAGGTGAACATCATCGCGAACACAAGCCCCAGCGTCAGCGCCGGACCCACGAACCGCACGTCACGCACCAGCGACCACACCGTCCGCGCCAGCGGCACCGCCCCGAACGGCCGCCGCACCGACCGCGGCAGCGTCTCCGGCAGCGCGAAGAACACCACCACCAGGCTCACCAGCGACACCGCACCCAGCAGCACGAAACTCACCTGCCACGGCCCGAACCGCAGCAACTGCGCACCCAGCACCGGCCCCAGCAACGGAGCCAGACCCGTCACCAGCATCAGCCGCGAGAAGAACCGCGCGGCCTCGTCACCCTCGAACACGTCGCGCACCACCGCACGCGCGATCACCGCACCCGAAGCCCCCGCCACTCCCTGCACGAACCGCAACGCCACCAGCACCGGCACCGACGGCACCAGAGCACACGCGAACGACGCGAGCGTGAACAGCGCGAACCCGATCAGCAGCGGCCGGCGCCGCCCCACAGCATCGCTCAGCGGCCCGATCACCAGCTGACCCAGCGACAACCCCAGCATGATCGCCGTCAGCGTCAACTGGATCTGCGCCTGCGGCGCGTTCAGATCCGCCGCGATATCGGGAAACGCCGGCAGGTACAGGTCGGTCGCCAGCGGCCCCGTCGCCGTCAGAGTGCCCAGCACCAGCACCAGCAGCGCGAACGACCGCCGCGGTAGCGGCCCCGGCTCCCGGCGCAGCCACCCCGCCGACTTCGGCTCCGCGGATAACCGGCTCTGCGACACCAGACAACCCTCCAACCCATCCGACGACCCGACCACCTGCCGAGTCATATCGCGGCACCGCACCGACGCGCCACCACAAAAACCAACGCCGGGCCCGCCCCCGGCGCATCCCCCCACCGCACACCCCGCACGGCGATCCGGCGTGAACTCCCTCACCCAGACCGCTTAGTTAGCATAACTAAAAGCACGCACGGACCGCCCCGCCCACACCGACCCACTCGCCCCACCGACCCACCCGCCCTACGGAACCGGCGCCGCCGCCTACGCACCGACAGCGACCACCTCAACGCACACACCAGCGCCCGAGCAGCCGCACCACCGCCCCCACGCGCGAACACCGCGCACCGCGCCTCACAGCACCAGCCGCCCCACCAACCGCTCCAGCTCACCCGCCGGATCACGCGTCAACCCCGTATGGATCGCCCCCGGCTGCACGATCGTGCTCCGCGGCGCCGTCAACCACCGGAACCGCCGCCCCGAGTCCTCGTCCCGCGCCGGCCCGGCACCCGCACCGCCCCGGCACACCAGCTCCACCGCCTCCAGCGCCCGCGCCACACCCGTCACGTCCACACCCGGATCCAGCGCCCGCAACCGCTCCTCGTCCAGCACGCACCGCGCACCCAAGAACCGCCGCGCACGGCAGTACACGATCACCCCGGCATTGACCTGCTCACCCCGCTCCAAGCGCGGAACCACACGCACCAGCGCGTACTCGAACACATCCCGATCCACCAGCACGCCCGACGCCCCGCCGCTCACCGCCGCACCTCCGGCAGCCACGAACGCTCACCGGCCCGCGCCAGCAGATGAGCCACATACGCGTCCCGCACCTCCGCAGCCGAACCGAATCCCGGCTCATCCACCAACCAGTCGTCCGGAACCAAATCCGCAACCCCACGCAACGACTCCTCCGTGACCAACGGCGCCAACTCCGCGTCCGCCGCCGCGAGATCCGGCTCCACCGGCAGCATCACGTGATCATCCGCGTCATAGGACCGCGACACCGCCCGCTCCGCGCCGCGCCAGTTGTGATGGAAGATCAGCGTCGCACCGTGATCGATCAGGTACGGCCTCCCGTGCCACACCAGCATGTTCGGATTCCGCCACGTCCGATCCACGTTCCCCACCAGTGCGTCGAACCACAGCACCCGGCCCGCGAACCCCGGATCCACCTCGAACACCAGCGGATCGAAGCCCACAGCACCCGGCAGGAAGTCCATTCCCACATTCAAACCGTCACTGGCCTTCAACAACTCCTGAACCTCGGGATCGGGCTCACTGCGCCCGATCACCGCATCCACCCGAACCAGGGCCAGCACCGGCACCGGCAGCCCCAGCGCCCGCGCCAACTCCCCCGCGATCACCTCGGAGACCAGCGACTTGCGGCCCTGCCCCGCCCCCACGAACTTCACCACGTACATACCGCAGTCGTCCGCCTCCACCAGCCCGGGAAGCGAACCGCCCTCCCGAAGCGGAAGGACATACCGCGTCGCCGAAATCTCCTCTAGCACCCCGTCAGCATACGAGGAGGCGACCGCGATACCGTTTCACGCATGCGGCTCAGCGACGACACCGAATTCAGCGAGCACGTCTCCCACACCCTGGCCGGAATCAACGGAGTCCAGGCCGTCGCACTCGGCGGCTCCCGCGCCACCGGAACCCACACCACCGACAGCGACTGGGACTTCGCCGTCTACTACCGCCACCGCTTCGACCCCGAGGACCTGCGCGCCGTCGGCTGGCCGGGCGAGGTCTCCGAGATCGGCGGCTGGGGAGGCGGCGTGTTCAACGGCGGCGCCTGGCTGGAGATCGACGGACGAAGCGTCGACATCCACTTCCGCGACCTCGACGACGTCGAATACCGCATCGCCGAGGCCCGCAAGGGACGGTTCGACGTCGAGCTCCTGCCCTTCCACCGCGCCGGGATCCCCACCTACCTCGTCGTCGCCGAACTCGCCCTCGACGAAGTCCTGCACGGAGAGCTGCCCCGCCCGGATTTCCCCGAGGAACTGCGCCGCCTGGCCCCGGAGCGCTGGTGGACCCAGGCGAAGTTCGAGCTCGCCTACGGGCGCAGCGCCTACGCCCAGCGCGGCAACCTCACCGGCACCGCCGGGGCCGTCGCCACCGCGGCGACCCAGGCCGCCCACGCGGTGATGGCCGCCCGCGCCACCTGGGTCACCAACGAGAAGCGGCTGCTCGAACGCGCCGGCCTGCGCCACGTCGACGACGTCCTCGCCGGGCTCGACACCGAGCCCGCCACCCTCATGGCGGCCGTCGACGCCACCAACCAGCTTCTGGAGAAGGCGGTCACCGAAGCGACCGACGGCTGACACGGGAAGCGTGCCGAGCGGATCCGCTCGGCACGGCGGGGAGCGGTTGCGTTTTGCGCCCTAGAAATGGGTGCGGCGTAGCCGCTCCTTAATGTTTGGACGCTTTTTCGTTAAAAAATGGGCACCTTTACAACGTAGATTTATTCGAGACCGCAACGCCCTGGCGCGACTCGCCCGCGTACCGACGGATTCGTTCCCGGAATCGGTCCGTCCCGCGCGCACCGCGAGGTCGTCGCCGCCTCCCCCCACTCCCCTGCTCTCCAGCGCTCCGCCTGCGCAGCCGGTCCCCTCGCCCGGCGCGCCCGGGGTCTCAACCGCGCCGGCGCAGGTACTCCTCCAGTTGGGCCGCCCCGGCGAGCATCGCCCGCCCGCGGTCGGACAGCCGGCGGTGCCAGTCGTGCAGCGTGGCCTCCAGCGGCTCAAGCCCGCCGGCCGACCGCACCTGCTCGATCAGCGGGGCGATCTGCTCCAGCAGGTAGTCGCCCCTCCTCAGCTGGCGGACCAGCCGCGCGTCGCGTACGTCGCCCTCGTCGTAGACGCGGTAGCCGGTCAGCGGGTCGCGGCGCGGGCGCACCAGACCGGCGCGCTCCCACTGGCGCAGCGTCGCGGGCCGGATGCCGAGGCTGCCCGCCAGCGGCCCGATGAACGTGCCGCCCGACCCGGAGACCGCACGGGGCCCGCCCGCCGCGCCGGGCTCCAGGTCGCGCAGGGCGCTCTCGACGGCCTGGAGGGTCCGGCGGTCCTCGAGCAGTCGGGCGTGGCTCTCGTCGAGAAGGCGGAACGCCTCATCGGCCGCACCCTCGTTCACCGCCCGCATGATCGACGCCGCCGCCTGGTGGCCGTGGCCGGGCACCAGGGCCAGGAACGTGCGCAGGGCCTGGGCGTGCAACGGGGTGTAGACGCGGTAGCCGCTGGGCGTGCGAGCGGCGGCCGGAAGGATGCCGTCCTGCTCGTAGTTGCGGACCGCCTGCGTGGACAGACCGTGCCCGCGCGCCAGGTCGACCGGCCTGAGCCGATCTGCGTTTTGAAGGTTTTTCGCCATCGTCCTGCCAGTGTCGCGATTAAGTTTCAACCGGAAGTTCAACGATACCGTTGAGGTATGGTTGATTGCTCCAAAGACACCGCCCCTGCCGTCGAGGCGTCCGCCGTGATGGGGCAGCTTGCGGCCCGGCCGCGGCTGCTCGCGCTGGGCGAGCCCACCCACGGCGAGGACACCCTCCTCGACATGCGCAACGGCCTCTTCCGACAGCTCGTCGAGGAGGAGGGCTACCGGACGATCGCGCTCGAGAGCGACTGCATGAAGGGCCTGGTCGTGGACGACTACGTCGCCTCGGGCGTCGGCACCCTCGACGAGGCCATGGAGCGCGGATTCAGCCACGGGTTCGGCGCCTCCGCGGCCAACCGCGAACTCGTGGGCTGGATGCGCGCCTACAACGACGGCCGGCCCGCATCCGAGCGCCTGCGCTTCGCCGGTTTCGACGGTCCGCTGGAGATCAGCGGCGCCGCGAGCCCCCGCCAGGCCCTCACTGGACTCCACGGCTACCTCGCAGCCCGGGTGGACGCGGATCTGCTCCCCTGCACGGCGGAAACGCTCGACCGCCTGCTCGGCACCGACGACCAGTGGTGTGACACCGCCGCGATGACGGAGCCGGCCCGGTCCGCGGGGGGCTCGGCCGAGGCCGAACGGCTGCGTCTGCTCGCAGACGACCTCGCGGCCCTGCTCGGCGAGCAGACGCCGCACCTGATCTCGGCGACATCGCGGGACGCGTGGGAGCGGGCGCGCCTGTACGCGCGCACCGCGACCGGCCTGCTGCGCTACCACGCGTGGATGGCCGACACCTCACCGGGCCGCATGACGCGGCTGGTGGGCCTGCGCGACCGGATCATGGCCGACAACCTCCTGGCCGCCGTCGAACGGGGCCCGACGCTCGTCCACGCCCACAACCTCCATCTCCAGCGGAACAAGAGCGCGATGCGGATGGGCGGCCTGCCGCTGGAGTGGTGGAGCGCCGGCGCGCTCGTGAGCGCCCGCCTCGGCGAGGAGTACGCCTTCCTAGCCACGGCGCTCGGCACGATCCGGCACCAGGGGGTCGAGACCCCGCCGCCGGACACCGTCGAAGGCCTCCTGTACGCGCTCCCGGGGGACCACTGCGTCCTCGGCGCCGCCCGGCTGGCGGCCGCTCTCGGCTACACGCGGCCCGCTCGCCGCGTGTCCCCCTACTACGGCTACTTCCCCGTCGACCCCGCCCATCTCGACGGCAACGACGGGATCGTGTTCGTCAAGGAGGTCCCGCGGAGTTAGGCCCTGTTCAAAAAGGTGCCGTTGCGAGGCCGCGCAGCCATGTGTCGGCCACGGCGGTCTGGACCGCGGCCTCATAGCGCAGGGCGAGCTCGTCGTAGCGCGTGGCCACCGCGCGGACCAGTTTGAGCGGCTCCGCGCCGCACTCCACCGCGCGGCGGTCCCGCTCGGCCCGGGCGTCGAAGGCGGGCGGACGGCCGCCGGCCTGTTCCCGGGCCTTGCGGTGGGCCCGCCGGTCGGCGGGTTCGGCGATGGTCGCGGGGATCCTCCCGCGCCGCCGGTAGGCGCGCTTGCCCCGGGAGGAGTAGGCCATATCGGTCGGCACCCGGTCGGGCCGGGTGCGTCCTCGTCCGTCGGCAGGAGCCCCGCCCCGACTCCTTCCCCGGCGGTGCGGAGCAGCAGCGGTTCTCATCGCAGCGCCCCGCGCCGGAGAAGCGGCGCTTCGCGCCCCGGGCGCGGGGCGCACCCGAGTGCGCCGCCCGCAACGGACAGAGCCGTCAACAGTGCCCTAAGCAGGGCCGCCGCTCCGTACCACCGGGCCGCTCGCGCGAGCGGGAGGCCGCACCCGCCGATGCCGCGGCCGGCTGAGGAGGCCGGGTGCCCGCTCGCGTGAACGGACACCCGGATCTTGCGCGATGCCGCGCGGTTCCGCAGGCACGGTCAAACCCACCTTTACAACGTAGATTCCTTCTGTGAAAACCCGTTGCGCCGCGCCTGAGCCCGCGCATAGCCTCATACGCACTATGGGAGCCTTCCACGCCATCGTCGACCGCCGGAGCACGGTCCGGTGGTCCGCGGCGCTGCTCGTGCGCCGTCCCCGCCGGTCCGCGTCCCCGGACCGGTCGGCACACACGCTCGGCTGAACGACCGCCGAGCCCTTCGCCGCCGCGCTGACAGCGCGCCGCGCCGGCGCGTCCGCGCGCCTTCTCCGCATCCCGGTCCGGGGCCCGCCACCTGTCCTGATCTCCATCGGACGGGCGGCCCGGCCCCCGCGCTCGCCGCCGCCGTGCGGCCGTTCCGTGCTGTGCCCGCCGCCCGTCCCGTCCGCCGGCCCCCCGGGCCGGCTGGAGCGGAACGCCCCATGGCACGAAACCGGCACGTGCGACCGACCGGCACCGACGGCCCGCGCCGCGGCACCGGCCCCGTCTCCGCGCGGCAGCGCCGCCGCGCCTACTCGCAGAACTTCCTCATCGACACCGGCGTCGCCCGCCGCGTGGTGCGCGCATCCGGTGTCGGCCCCGGCGACAACGTCGTCGAGGTCGGCGCCGGAGAGGGCATGCTGACCCGGTACCTCGCGCCGGCCTGCGGCCGGCTCACCGCCTACGAGATCGACCCGCGCCTGGCCGAAGCGCTGCGCTTGCGGTTCGCCTCGACCGTGCGCGTCGTCCAGACCGACTTCCGCCGCGCCCGAGCGCCCCGGGAGCCGTTCCACGTGGTGGGCAACATCCCCTACTCCGCCACGGCCGGCATCGTGCGCTGGTGTTTGGCGGCGGCCGGGTTCCCGGCCGCCGCCGGCAGCGACACCGGGCGGCCCGCCCTCGTCTCGGCCACGCTGATCACCCAACTGGAGTACGCGCGCAAGCGCACCGGCGGCTTCGGGCGCTGGAGCCGGCTGACCGTGCACACCTGGCCCCTCATCGCCTGGTCCACGGCCGGACGCGTGCCCCGCGACCGCTTCCGGCCCGTGCCCGGCGTCGACTCGGCGATCCTGCGGCTGGTCCGCCGTCCCCATCCGCTGGTGCCGCGCAGTGAGCTGGACTCCTACCGGGAGCTGGTGGACCTGGGGTTCTCCGGCGTCGGGGGCAGCCTTCGGGCGTCGCTGCTGCGCGCCCATCCCGCGCGGCGGGTGGACTCCGCACTCTCGGCCGCCGGCGTCGCGCGCTCGGCGCTGGTCGCCGAGGTCTCCCCCGACGGGTGGATCCTGCTGCACACGCGCCTGAACGGACGGGCGGCGCACCCGGGCGCCCGCTGAGCCGGCGGCCGACCCGGTGCGCCGCCGGGCTCGCCGGGCCCGTCGCACCCGGGCGGTAACGTCTGCGGTGCCGAGACGCGTAAGGAGGGGCGGGCGTGCTGATCCTGCATGGCCGGTGGCGGACCGCGGCGCCCGGCCGCCGGGCCGGTGCCGTGCTCTGGGCCGAGGACGGCGCCCTCCCCTCCCCCGCCGCCGGGCCCCGCCCCGCGTCCCCGGCACCCGACCACCCCTTCGCCGCATCGGCGGAGCGGCTGCTCGCGGCCGCGGCCGCGCTCGCCGGCGGCGCCGCGGCGGCCGACTGCGACACCGGTACGGCGGAACTGCACCTGCCCGCATCGGACGGCGCTCCCCTGCGCTCCACGGCGTCGGGCACGCACGGGCGGCCCACTCCCCCGCCCGGCGCCGACGACGCGGACGCGGACGAGGCCGCAAGGTGGGGCACCTGGCGGGTGCCCTGCCTGCAGTTGCCCGCCGCGCACGCACCCCCGCTGCTCGCGGCCCTGCGCTCGGCCCCGGCGGGCGGCGTGCCGAGCGGCGGCGACGCGGTCGCCGCCGGCCCGGGCCCGGCCCACCTCGCCGCCGTCGACGCCTTCGCCGAACGGCTGCTGGACGCCGGCCGGCTGCTGCCGCGCCTGGTGGGCGAACCGCCGCGGGCGCTCTGGCGGCCGGTGCTCACCGAGGCGGACACCGAGCACTTCGCCGCACTGGTGGCGGCGCTGCCGCCGTCGGCCGCCGACGCCGCCCAGCCGGCGCGCACCGCCGTCTACCGGGCCCTGGGCGACCTGCTGGACGCCCAGGCCCGCTCCCGGTTGGCGGGACCGGCCGAGCAGGGCGTCCACCGGCTGACCGCCGCGCTCACCGGCGACGACGCCCGGTTGCGGCCCGGCGGCGACACCGCCGACCGCCGCCTGGCCGCCCGGCTGAGCGCCTGGCACACCGCGGCCCAGCGCGAGGCCGCCGCGGCCCGGCTGGTGTTCCGCCTGGTCGAGCCCGATCCCGAGGACCGAGCGAGCGCGGCGGGCCGCGAGGAGTGGCGGGTCGAGTTCTGGGTGCAGTCCGGCGCCGACCCCAGCCTGCAGGTCTCCCTCGCGGCGCTGTGGCTGGGCGAGGGCGCCGACCGCCTGCCGCTCGGCGTCGAGTCGGACATGCTGGCCGACCTCGACCGGGCCGCACGCCTCTACCCCGCGCTGCGCGAGGTCCTGACCGAACCGGCGCCGGCCGCGCTGACCCTGGACACCGGCCGGGCGTACGCCTTCGTCCGCGACACCGCCCCGCGGCTGAGCGCCGCCGGGTTCGCCGTGGTGCTGCCCGCGTGGTCGGGCCGCACCTCCCTCGCACTGCACCTGACCGCTCGCGAACGCCCCGGAGGGGGCGGAATCGGCGCCTCCGACCTGCTGGACTTCTCCCTGGAGGCCGTCTGCGACGGCGAGCCCGTCGACACCGCCGAGCTCGCCGAGCTCGCCCGGCTCAAGCAGCCCCTGGTGCGGCTGCGCGGACGCTGGGTCGAGGTCGATCCCGCCCACCTGCGCACCGCGCTGGCCTACCTGCGCCGGCGCGGCAGCGGCACCATGCGCCGTGACGACGCGCTGCGCCTGCTCGTGTCGCCGACCGCCGCCCCGCTGCCGGTGGCCGACGTCGACGCCGACGGCGCCCTGGGCGAGCTGCTCAGCGCCGACACCGACTCCCGTATGGCGCCGCTGGAGCCGCCTGAGGGCTTCACGGGCAAGCTGCGCCCTTACCAGAGCCGCGGCGCGGCGTGGCTGCGCTTCCTCGGCGAGCTGGGCCTGGGTGCGGTGCTGGCCGACGACATGGGGCTGGGCAAGACCGTGCAGCTCCTGGCCGTGCTGGCCGACGAGCGCCGTGCCGGAGCGGCCGAGCGCCCCGGTCCGACGCTGCTGGTCTGCCCGGTGTCGCTGGTGGGCAACTGGCAGCGGGAGAGCGCCGGGTTCGCCCCCGCGCTGGCGGTGCACGTCCACCACGGCCCCGCTCGCCTGCACGGCAACGCGCTGGCCCGGGCCGCGGGCACGGCCGACCTGGTGGTGACCACCTACGGGACGGTGCTGCGCGACGCCGACGAGCTCGCCGCCATGCCCTGGCACCGGGTGGTCTGCGACGAGGCCCAGGCGCTGAAGAACTCCGGCACGCGCCAGGCCGCGGCGGTGCGGCAACTGCCGGCGCGCACGCGCATCGCCCTGACGGGCACCCCGGTCGAGAACAACCTGGACGAGCTGTGGTCGGTGATGGAGTTCGCCAACCCGGGCCTGCTCGGCTCGCAGCAGGCGTTCCGCGACGGCATCGCTTCCCAGGTGGAGCGGGCCGCGGCGGCCGCCGACGGCGCCGCGGAGCCGGACGCCGGCGGCGACAGCGCGGCGCACCTGCGCCGCATCACCGGCCCCTTCATCCTGCGCCGGCTCAAGACCGACAAGGCGATCATCTCCGATCTACCCGAGAAGCTGGAGAGCCGCGCCTGGTGCACCCTGACCCCCGAGCAGGCCAGCCTCTACCAGGCCGCCGTGGACGACATGACCGAGCGCCTGGCCGACGCCGAGGGCATCCGGCGCAAGGGCGTGGTGCTGGCGGCGATGGCGCGGCTGAAGCAGATCTGCAACCACCCCGCCCAGTTCCTCGGCGACGGCTCGGCGCTGGCCGGGCGCTCGGGCAAGCTGGAGCGCCTGCGGGAGCTCTTGGAGCACGCGCTGGCCGCGGGCGACAAGGCGCTGTGCTTCACCCAGTACACCGCGCTGGGCGCGCGGCTGGCTCCGTACCTGGCCGAGTGCCTGGGCTGCGAGGTGCTGTGGCTGCACGGCGGCACCGCGCGCCCCGAGCGCGAGGAGATCACCCACCGGTTCCAGACGAGCCCGCGGCCGCTCGTGCTGCTGCTGTCACTGAAGGCCGCCGGCACCGGGCTGAACCTCACCGCCGCCAACCACGTGCTGCACATCGACCGGTGGTGGAACCCCGCGGTGGAGGACCAGGCGACCGACCGCGCCTTCCGCATCGGCCAGCGCCGCGACGTGCAGGTCCGCAAGCTCGTATGCGTGGGCACCGTGGAGGAGCGGATCGACGAGATGATCGAGCGCAAGCGGCGGCTGGCCGCCACGGCGGTGGGCACCGGCGAGGACTGGCTCGGCGACCTCTCCACCGCTCGGCTGCGCGAGGTCGTGCGGCTGGCGCCCGAGGCGGTGGGGCCGTGACCGCGGGGCGGGGACGCGCGGAGTGGGTGGCCCACCGCCTGCGCGGGGCGGTGGAGCGCGACGGCGACCCGGGCCGCGTCGAGCGCGGCCGCGGCTACGCCGCCCGGGGCGCGGTGTCGGCGGTCGCGGTGCGGCCGGGCGAGGCCACGGCGCGGGTTCAAGGATCGCGAGCGCGGCCCTACCGGGTCAGTGTCATCACCCCCGTGCTGGACTCCGGAGAGTGGGCGGCGCTGGCCGAAGCGCTGGGCACCCAGCCGGTCTTCCGCGCCGCGCTGCTGGCGGGCGCCTTCCCGCAGGAGCTGGAGCGGGTCTTCGGCGTCATGGGGCTGCGGATGCTGCCGGGCGGCCTGGACGATCTGGTGCTGAGCTGCTCGTGCCCCGACTGGGGGCACCCGTGCAAACACGCCGCGGCCGCGCTCTTCGCCCTGGCCGAGACACTGGCGGCGGACCCGCTGCTGCTGGTGGAGTGGCTGGGGCGGCCGCGCGGCGAGCTGCTCGCGGAGCTGCGGCGCCACGCCCGCACCCCGGTCCTTGCCGAGGACCCGGCGGCGGCCTGCGCCGAACCCGACCCGCCGGGCGTGCGCGACCCGCACGCCCTCCGGGGGCCCGGGGACTTCTGGCGCGCTCCGGCGCTGCCGGAGCCGCCGCGGCCGGACCCCGCGCGGCCCGCTGCCGACCTGGCCGAACCGCCGCCGGCGGCCGAGGACGGCACCGGTGGAGGGGGCGGCGCCGACGACCTGGCGGCGCTGCTCGCGCCGCTGTACGAGCGCATGGCCCGCGCGCGGGGCCGCGAGCGCGGCGGGCTTTGAGGCCCCCGCCTCGGTCAGTCGGCGGTGCCCGCGGCGGCGGCCGAGAGCGTCTGCAGCACCTCGACGGCCCGCTCCCCCTGCCCGGCCGCCACGAACAGGTGGTCGTGGTGGTAGCCGGCGACCACGTTGCAGGCCAGGCCGGCCTCGGCGAGCGCCGCCGAGACCGCGCTGGTCAAACCGACCGCGTCCAGCGCCGAATGCACGAGCAGCGTGATCCAGGCGGCGGCGAAGCCGTACTCGAGCCCGGCGGCCTCGGCCTCGGCACGGGTACAGACCACGGTCAGGCCTTCGTCCTCGGCGACGGTGACCGCCGGACGCAGCCCGCGGGGCAGGGCTTCGGCGCGGGCGAAGACGTAGGTACCGGGCCGCAGCCGCGGCTCCAGGCCGGCCAGCATGCGGCCGAGGTCGCGTTCGTGGGCGGGGGCGGGCATGCGGCTTCCTCTGCGTGGGGCCGGGCGGTTCAGCGCGACCGGTCGGGGGTGTCGGCGGGGCGGATCCGGAACGCCTGCAGCCGGGTGTTGTAGTACTTCTCGGTCTCGCCGACCCATTCCATGCCCAGCCGGCGCGCCGTGGCGATGGCGCGGGTGTTCTTGGGGCGCGCCACCGCGAACAGCTCTTCGACGCCCTGGCCGAAGGCCCACTGGACGGCGGCGCGGCCGGCCTCGGTGGCGTAGCCGTTGCCCCACGCGTCGGGGCGCAGTTGCCAGTTCAGCTCGAAGTCCTCTTCGAAGGGCGGCAGCAGGCGCAGCGAGAGGCCGCCGATCAGGTCGCCGTCGCTGCTGCGCACGATCGCCCAGCGGCCGGCCGGCGGAACGAGGTTGGGCTGGGCCTCGACCCAGGCGTGCAGCACCGAGCGCATCGCCTCGGTGTCGCGGACGGTGCGCATCTCCGGTGTCAGCCAGCGTGCGACCTCTTCTGCGCCGTAGATCCGCAGGGCCGCTTCGGCGTCGTCGGTGCTCCAGTCGCGGATCGTCAACCGCTCGGTGTGCACCTCAAGGCTCGGGGTCATATCGGGCATGCTAGCCAAGACCGTCCCAGTACTACCGTGCGCCGCGCCATGGCGGCGGGCGCGGGGCCGTTCGCAGAAGGGGCCCGGACACGAAGCGGGGGCCGCGCCGGTCGCCCGGCGCGGCCCCCGGCCGCGTGCTTATGCCGCCAGGACTCAGAGGCCCTGGACGTTCTCGGCCTGCGGACCCTTGGGGCTCTGCGTGACGTCGAACTCGACGCGCTGGTTCTCCTCAAGGTTGCGGAAGCCGTTGCCCGCGATGTTGCTGTAGTGGACGAAGACGTCCGGGCCGCCGGCGTCCTGCTGGATGAAGCCGAAGCCCTTTTCGCTGTTGAACCACTTGACGGTTCCCTGCGCCATGGCGGATCTCTCCATTCCGAGATCGGTCCAGACCCGCACCCTGCGGCGTCTGGGGGTGCCGCGAACCTTTCTCTGGAATGAAAAACGCCCGCTGGTCAAAAACTCCGCGGGCGATCGTACGTGGATCATGCGAAATCAAGACTGCTGCAACCCGAAACCCAGGTTAGCACCCGGCCGGGGGGTGTGGGGAGTGTGCTGTGTCACGCGGGGGGCGGCAGCGGCGGCCGTGGCGCCGCTGCCGCCCCGGGGAGCGCGTATCCGCTCCGGTGGCCGGCCCCGCGGCCTCAGCGGCGCCGACCGCTCACCAGCCGGGCGAGGTCGCCGAGGCCGCTCCACCGTCCCCACGCGATGAGGCCGACGATGACGCCGAGGATCACGGGGGTGGCGGCGTTCTCGCCGCCCATGTAGGTCAGCTGGACGAGGAACGCGCCGATCATCAGCCCGATGAAGCACAGGCCGGCGAGCGCGGCCAGGACCGGGACCATCAGGGCGATCCCGCCGGCGAGCTCCAGGACGCCGATCGTGTACATCAGCCAGGCACCGGTCCCCATGTCCTCGAAGATGTCGAGGGCGTAGGGCGACGCGGTGAGCTTGGGCGCGGCGCTGGCGAAGATGAAGAACAGGCCGGTGAGGACCTGCAGCACCCACAGCGCGATGTGCACCGCGCGGCGCGGGCGGGCGGTGGCGGCACGGGGCTCGGACCCCGGCGGAGTGCGGACCGGCTCGGACACGGGACCTCCTGGCTGGGCGGGTCGTCGCAGGGGTAGACCGCCGGGCCCGCCGGAGTCATCGCCGCCGGAGCCCCGAATCGGCGCGGGCGGCGGACGCGGAGATCAGGCCGGCTGCGGGCCGAGGTGGTCCGGCAGGCCGAACAGCGGGAACATCCGCTCGGTGTCGAGGTAGTTGGTGATGCCCACGATGCTTTCGCCCGAGGTCTCGATGACCTGCAGCGCCCACGGCTCGAAGGTCCCGCCGGGGCCGCCGGGCCGGTACTGGCCGAAGGCACCCGTACCGTTCGCGGAGACCGGGACGAGCCGGGAGCCGCGGCAGCCGTGGCCGGGCCCGGTCATCCAGGCGGCGATGGCGCGGGTGCCGCGCAACCACAGCGCGTAGGGCGGCATCGACATGGCGGCGTCCTCGCGCAGCAGCGACGCCAGCGCGTCGAGGTCGTAGTGCTCGAAGGCGTCGACGTAGCGCTTCAGCAGCGCCTGCTGGGCGCTGTCGTCGGGCCGCAGCGGGTCGGTGGTGTCGGCGTCGCCGACCGCGGCCATGGTGGCCCGCGCGCGCTGCAGTGCGCTGTTGACCGAGGCGACCGTGGTGTCGAGCAGGTCGGCGACCTCCTGGGCGCGCCAGGCCAGGACCTCGCGCAGGATCAGCACCGCCCTCTGGCGCGGGGCCAGGTGCTGGAGCGCCGCCACGAACGCCAGCCGCACCGAGTCGCGTAGCGCCACCTGCTCGGCGGGGTCGTCGAGGGCGGGAAGCGCGCGGTGGTCGGGGAACGGCTCGACCCAGGTGTTCTCGGGGTAGGCGGGCCCCAGCACGGCGTCGGTGCCCTGGGCGGGCCCCATGTCCATCGGCCGCGCGCGGCGCGAACGGCCGTTGAGGATGTCCAGGCAGGTGTTGGTGGCGATGCGGTAGAGCCACGACCGCAGCGATGAGCGCCCCTCGAAGCGGTCGATGCTGCGCCAGGCGCGCACCATCGCCTCCTGGACGGCGTCCTCGGCCTCGAACGCGGAACCGAGCATCCGGTAGCAGTAGCCGGTGAGTTCGACGCGGTAGGACTCGAGCTTCAGCTCGATGTCGTCACCCCCCGCAGCGGGGGCCGCAGCGGAGTCCTGCTCTGGTGTGGCGGCGAGATCGCTCATTTACTGGTCCCTTGGAGAGAGCCGAACACGCGGGTCACCGCCGGCGCAGGCGGTGGGCCGCGCGGTCTCCGCTGTGATTATGACCATCCTCACGCTAGCCGGGGGGTGTGACAAGAGTGGAGGATGCGCCCTCGCGGCGGTCCCCGCGGACCCGGTCGAGTGCGCAACGCCCGCAGGTGCGGCGGATGCCGCCGCCCGGTGCCGCAGGAGCGGTAGGGGCATTGGTGAAAGGCTTACCGAAACAACGACCTTTACATCGTAGATTTATTCGATGGCTTCCGGGGCGCTCCGCTGCCGCGGTCGCGGCGGGCGGGGTGTTTGCCGCGCCCCGCTGCGGTCAGCCGCGTCCGTGGGAGCCCGCGGCCCGCCCGACGGCGTGCGCGGCCGCGCGGCTCCGCCGAATCGAGCACGTCCGGCGGCCGCCGGTGCGCGTGCCACCGCCCGGCGGTCGCCGCGGTGCCGGCAGCGGCGGCCCAGCGGAAAGGGGACCTGGTGACCGCGCACGACACCGAAGCCGCCCGAGCCGACCGCTCCGAGACCGCGGCGCCCGTCGACGCCGAGGCGCTGCGCAAGGACCTGGTCGACCGCGTGGACGGCGAGGTCCGGTTCGACCACGGCACCCGCTCGATCTACGCCACCGACGCCTCCAACTACCGCCAGATCCCCATCGGCGCTGTCGTCCCGCGCAGCGTGGAGGCGGGCATCGAGGCGGTCGCCGTGTGCCGCGAACACGGCGCGCCGCTGCTCTCCCGCGGCGGGGGCACCAGCCTGGCGGGCCAGTGCTGCAACACAGCGGTGGTCCTCGACTGGTCCAAGTACTGCAACCGCCTGCTGGAGGTCGACCTGGAAGGCGGCACCGCCACCGTCGAGCCCGGGATCGTCCTCGACGACCTCAACGCGCGCACGCGCGAGCAGGGCGGGGTGATCTTCGGACCGCAGCCCTCCACCCACGACCGCTGCACCCTCGGCGGCATGATCGGCAACGACTCCTGCGGGTCGACGGCCCAGGCCTACGGCAAGACCTCGGCCAACATCCGCCGACTGGAGATCCTCACCTACGACGGCTGCCGGATGTGGGTGGGGCCCACGAGCGACGCGGAGTACGAGCGCATCCAGGCCGAGGGCGGCCGGCGCGCCGAGATCCACCGCGAGCTTCGGGAGCTCGCGCAGCGCCACGGCCAGGCGATCCGGCGCCGCTTCCCTGACATCCCGCGCCGGGTGTCGGGCTACGGCCTCGACTCGCTGCTGCCGGAGAACGGGTTCGACGTGGCCCGCGCCCTGGTGGGCTCGGAGGGCACGCTGGCCACCGTGCTGCGCGCCCAGCTGCACCTGTCGCACGAGCCGCCGGAGCGCACGCTGGTGATGTGCGCGTTCCGCGACGTGTTCGCCGCCGCCGACGCGGTGCCGCGCGTCCTGGAGTTCGAGCCGATGGCGCTGGAGGGCATCGACGACAAGCTGGTGTCCTTCGAGCGCCGCGAGGAGCTGAACGGGCAGGCGCTGGGCATGCTGCCCGACGGCGCCGGCTGGCTGATGGTGCAGTTCGGCGGCGACTCCGCCGCGGAGTCGCGGCGGCGCGCCGAGGACTTCGAGCGCGCGATGGCCGGCGCCGACGATGCGCCGGCGGTGAAGATCTACGACGAGCCCGGCGCCGCCGCGGCGATGTGGTCGGTGCGCGAAGGGGGCCTGGGCGCGACGGCGCGTGTTCCGGGAGAGCACGACACCTGGCCGGGCTGGGAGGACTCGGCGGTGCCGCCGGAGCGCTTCGGCGACTACCTGCGCGACCTGCACGCGCTGATGGAGGAGTTCGGCTACGCGCGGCGCTCGTCGTTCTACGGCCACTTCGGGCACGGCTGCCTGCACACCCGCATCCCCTTCGAGCTGACCACCGCCCGCGGGATCGCCGACTTCCGCGGCTTCGTGGAGCGCGCCGCCGACCTGGCGGCGCATTACGGGGGCTCGTTCTCCGGCGAGCACGGCGACGGCCAGGCGCGCGGCGAGCTGTGGCCGAGGATGTTCGGCACCGAGCTGATGCCGGCCTTCGCCGAGATGAAGCGGATCTTCGATCCCGGCGACCGGATGAACCCCGGCAAGCTGGTGGGCCCCGAGGGGCACCGGCCCGCCCGGCTCGACGAGCACCTGCGGCTGGGCGCCTCCTACTCCCCCGACCATCCCCCGACGCACTTCGGCTATCCCGACGACGACGGCGACTTCCACCGCGCCACGCTGCGGTGCGTGGGCGTGGGCTCCTGCCGCCAGGACAGCGGCGGGGTGATGTGCCCCAGCTACCGGGTGACGCGCGAGGAGGCCCACTCCACCCGCGGGCGCGCCCGCATCCTCAACGACATGCTGCGCGGCGACGTGATCACCGACGGGTGGCGGTCCGCGGAGGTGAACGACGCGCTGGACCTGTGCCTGGCGTGCAAGGGGTGCAAGAGCGACTGCCCGGTCGACGTGGACATGGCCACCTACAAGGCGGAGTTCCTGTCCCACCACTACTCCGGGCGCCTGCGCCCGGGCTCCCACTACTCGATGGGCTGGCTGCCGCTGTGGGCGCGGCTCGCCACGGCCGCCCCGGAGGCGGTGAACGCGCTCAGTGCGGCGCCGCTGCTGGCGAAGCCGGCCAAGCGCATCGGCGGCATCGCCGCCGACCGGCCGATCCCCGCGTTCGCGCCGGTGCGGCTGCGCGACGCCTTCCGCAGGCGCCGGCGGCGCCGGGCCGGCCGCACCGGGCCGGCGACGCGCGGCGAGGTGGTCCTGTGGCCCGACACGTTCACCGACAACTTCCACCCGGAGGTCGGCGCGGCGGCGGTGCGCGTGCTGGAGAGCGCCGGTTTCGAGGTGCGCATGCCGCGCCGCACCCTGTGCTGCGGACTGACCTTGATCAGCACCGGGCAGCTGGACACGGCGCGGCGGGTCGTCTCGCGCACCGTCGCGGCGCTGCGCGAGGACGTGCGGGCCGGGGTGCCCGTCGTGGCGCTGGAGCCCTCCTGCACGGCGGTCTTCCGCGCCGACGCCCCCGAGATGTTCCCGCACGACGAGGATGTGGCGCGGCTGCGCGAGCAGACCTTCACGCTCGCCGAGTTCCTGAACGCCCACGCCCCCGACTGGGAGCCGCCGCGCCTGGAGCGCACGGCGCTGGCCCAGCCGCACTGCCACCAGCACGCGATCATGGGCTTCTCGGCGGACCGGGAGCTGCTGGAGCGGGCCGGCGCCGACGTGGACGTGCCCGACGCCGGCTGCTGCGGCCTGGCGGGCGACTTCGGCTTCGAGGACGGGCACTACGCGGTGTCGATGGCCTGCGCGGAGGAGGGGCTGCTGCCCGCGGTGCGCGGAGCCGACCCCGAGGCGCTGGTGCTGGCCGACGGGTTCAGCTGCCGCACGCAGATCGAGCACGCGGGCACCGGACGCGAGGCCGTGCACCTGGCGCAGGCGCTGGACATGGGGCTGCGCGGCGGCGCGCCGGGCCGACTGCCGGAGTCGGGGGCGCCGCGCATGACCGAGCGGCGGCGGGCGCCCGCCTACGACATCGACGCGATCCGCGAGGAGGCGGTGCGCGCGGGCTCCTCCGGCGCCTTCGCCACCGGTTCCGGACGGACCGGGGCGGGAGCGTGAGCCCGGTGGACGGCGACCCGGCGATCGACGGCGTACGTGCGGCGGCCTACACGGTGCCCACCGACCGGCACTCCGCCGACGGCACGCTGGCCTGGGATTCCACCACGATCGTGGTCGTGCGCGCCACGGGCGGCGGCCGCGAGGGGATCGGCTGGACCTACGGGCCGCCGGCCTGCGCCGGGATCGTGCGCGACCAGCTCGCCGGCGTGGTGGCCGGCCGCGCGGTGCTGGACGTGCCCGCGACCCTGGAGGCCATGGTGCGGTCGGTGCGCAACGCCGGGCGGCCCGGCGCGGTGGGCTATGCGATCTCCGCCGTCGAGACGGCGCTGTGGGACCTGAAGGCGCGCCTGCTCGGGCTGCCCCTGCACCGGCTGCTGGGCGCGATGCGCGACGAGGTCCCGCTGTACGGCAGCGGGGGGCTGACCTCCTATGGCGACGACGAGCTGCGGCGGCAGCTGCGCGGCTGGGTGCACGAGGAGGGCTTCACCCGGGTCAAGATCAAGGTCGGCGAGTCGTGGGGGACGCGGGAGCGGCGCGATCTGCACCGCGTGGAGCTGGCCCGCGACGCGGTCGGCGACGACGCGGAGCTGTTCGTGGACGCCAACGGCGCCTACACCGCCAAGCAGGCGATCCGCGTGGGGCGTGGGCTGGACGCGGCCGGCGTCCGCTGGTTGGAGGAGCCGGTCTCCTCCGACGACCTCAGCGGGCTGCGGCAGGTGCGCGAGGGTGTCGCGATGGACGTGACGGCCGGAGAGTACGGCTGTACCGTCGACTACTTCGAGGACATGTGCGCCGCCGAGGCGGTGGACTGCCTGCAGATCGACGCCACCCGCTGCGGCGGGGTGCTGGAGTTCCTGCGCGCGTGCGCGGTGGCGGCGGCCCACGGCCTGGACAACTCCGCGCACTGCGCCCCCTACCTGCACCGCCACGTGGCGGCGGCCGCGCCGCGGCTGCGGCACGTGGAGTGGTTCCACGACCACGTGCGCATCGAGCGCATGTTCTTCGACGGCGCCGACGCGCCGCGGGAGGGGATGCTGCCGCTGGATGCGCAGCGGCCGGGCCACGGTGTCGAGCTGCGTGAGGCCGATGCCGAGCCCTACCGCGTCGCGTGAGGGACGTACCGGACTGCCGACTCCCCGCCTTTACACCGTAGATTAACTGAGCGGTGCGGGCGAGGCGGATCGTCACCGCCGGTTGATAGTCTGCCTCCTCCGCCGCCGGCCGGGGCGGCCCGGGGAGCCGAGAACGGGAGGACGCGGTGGCCAGGTACGCGGCCCTGCTGCGGGGGATCAACGTGGGCGGGCGCAACAAGGTCCGCATGGCCGATCTGCGCGCGCTGCTGGGCGGGCTGGGCTACACGGACACGGCGACGCTGCTGCAGAGCGGCAACGCCGTCTTCAGCGCCGACGGCGCCGATCCCCGCGCGATCGGCGCCGCGATCGAGGGGGCGCTCGCCGACGAGCTGGGGCTTGCGGTCGCGGTCGTCGTGCGCAGCGCCGCCGACCTGCAGCGCGTCGTCGGCGCCGTCCCGTTCGCGGTCCGCGACCCGGCCAAGTGCGCGGTGGCGTTCCTGGACTCACCCGTCGACCGGGAGCGCCTGGCGGCCCTCGACAGCGCCGCCTACGCGCCCGAGGAGCTGGTTCCGGGCGAGCGCGAGGTGTATCTGTACTTCCCCGACGGCCTGGGGCGGGCCAAGCTGACGCCGCTCCTGGACCGCTACCTGCCCGCCCCGGTCACCGTCCGCAACTGGAACACCACCACCCGGCTGCTGGAGCTCGCCCGCGGTGCCCCCGCCTGATCCCCCGCCCGAGGCGGCGCGGCGGGCTCAGCCGGAGGACCGGGCCCCGGCGGCCGAGCGCGAACGCGCGGTGAGTACCGCCAGCGACGCCATCACCACCAGGACCGGCAGGGTGACCGCGGCGACGGGCAGGTGGTCGTGCCAGACCGCGGCGACGGCGCCGATCACCGCGAGCAGCGCGGCGGCGATGAAGCGGGAGCGGGCGATCCGGCCGAAGCGGGAGCGCAGGAACAGCAGGTTGCCCGCCAGGTAGATCAGCGGCCCGCCGACCGTCACGAGCGCGAGGCCGGGGGTGAGGTGGTCGTGGGTGAGCCGCAGCTCCATGGACACCGCGACCACGATGGCGCCGAGGACCATGAGCGCGTGGGCGTAGGCGAACGCGAAGCGCAGCGCTCCCGTGCCGCCCTGGCCCGCGGTGACGTCGTGGCCGGCCAGTGCGAAGTAGTTCCACCACAGCACCGTGAGCCCGGCGAAGCCCAGCAGCAGGCTGAGCAGGTTGCCCGCGTCGACCACCCCCTCGTCGGCCAGGGCGCCGCCCATCAGCAGGATGGACTCGCCCAGGGCGATGATGAAGACCAGCCGGTTGCGCTCGGCGAGGTGGCCGGGATCGGTGTCCCAGCGTTCCATCGGCGCCCTGACCACGCCGGGGATCGTGAAGTCCACCAGCGGCGCCGCGTAGTCGATCGCCACCGCCAGCAGCCACACCCACAGCCGCACGTCCGGCGGCAGCAGCGCGCCGGCGATCCAGAAGACGCCGGCCAGCGCGGACCAACTCAGCAGTGCCCGGTAGTTGGACGCCGTCTGCCCGCCCTTGAACGCCAGGATCATGAACACCGGGCGCAGGATCCCCATGAACACGAAGCAGCCGGCGAACAGCAGTCCCGCGTCGCCGAAGGCGTAGGGGATGGCCACGGCCATGCCCAGCGACGCCAGCATCAGCACGGCGTTGAGCAGCTGGACCGCCGTGTTGGAGGGGTTCAGCCAGTTCATCGCCCACGCGGTGTAGTTCCACCCCCACCACACCGCGGCGAAGACGACCGCGGTCTCGGCGAAGCCGTGCCAGCTGAGGTGGTCGATGAGCACGTGCGAGAGCTGGATGATCGCGAAGACGTAGACGAGGTCGAAGAAGAGCTCGACGGGTCCCACTTCGGAGCGGCGGTCGGCGTGGCGGGCGACTCCGCGCCAGGGGGGTGCGGCGGATTCTGCGGTCATGGCGTCCATGGTGGTGTCTCGTCGGCGGGTTCGCACGGTCCGCGGACCGTGTCGCCGGGCGCTGACCACTCCGGCGACCGGTAGCGCCCGCGGGGCGCCGACGCGGTGTACCGCTCCCCCGCCGTTCCGTACCGGGCGCGCCTGGCCGCGCGGCGGCGCTCCGCGGCCCCTCGGGAAGGCGCCCCGGTGACGCTCTCGTGCGTGGCGGGCCTCCGGTCGCGGGCGCGGAGCGGAGACCGACCCCGGATCGCCGGTGCCCGACGGCGGCGGTAGCGTCGCCTCCGAGGCGCGCGTGCACGCGGATCTGCTCCGGCGGAACGCGCTGCGCTGCGGTTTCGCCGGTTCTGCGCACGGGTGCGGCGCCCGTCCGCCGCCTTCGGGGCGGGTGCGGCGATGCGCGGCTGCCGGGGCGCGGCAGTGCCGGCGGGGCGGGTGTGTGCGTCCCGCGGCGCCGATCGAGGGTCAGACGGTAGAGGGGTTGTGCTCGACGATGAGTGAGCGGCAGCGCGGCGTCGGCCGCGCCGGGCTCGGGGCGGCGGCGGTGGCGGCGGCGGCCGTGCTCGCGGCCGCGGGCTGCGGCACGGGCGAGCAGGCGCAGGGCACGCAGGGCACCCAGCAGCGCGAGGGCCCCTTCATGGAGGTCGCGGAGAGCGCGATGCCCGCGCCGCAGTACGAGTTCTCCACCGCCGAGGGCGAACCGTGGGCGTTCGGCGACGTCGCCGAGAACCGGCTCACGCTGCTCTACTTCGGCTACACCAGCTGCCCGGACGTGTGCCCCACCACCATGGCCGACATCGACGCCGCGCTGCAGCGGATGGGCGGCACGGCCGAGAAGTTCGACGTCGTGATGGTCAGCACCGATCCCGAGCGCGACACCGGTGAGCAGCTGCGCGGCTGGCTCGACTCGTTCAACCCGGAGTTCACCGGCGTACGCGGCCCCATCGACGAGGTCGTCGCGGCCGCCGAGGCCTACGGCATCCCGGTCGAGAAGCCGAAGAGGACCGACGGCGACTACCAGGTCAGCCACGGCGGCCGCGTGGCCGTGCTCGACGGCGAGGGCGCGGCCGTGGGCTTCTTCGACGAGGGGACCCCGCCCGAGAGGATGACCGACGTGCTGCCCGGGCTGGCCGAGGAGCGGCTGTGAGTTCGCTCGGTCAACCTCTCTGCCGCCAACGGCGCCTTCGAGGTGGTGTCGGTCTTGCCGTTGCCTTGACGGGTGGCGGGATCGTTGCACCGGCTCAGGACGCGTGCGGCACTGGAGCGCTTCCGGCGGACGCGGGCGTCGTCCCGGGACCACGGGGTGGCCGGCGGAGGAACCGGGAACGGGGTCGGCGCCCCGGCGGTGGAGCACGGCCGGCCGGTGGCGGGCGGCGGAGACGAGCAGCCGCAGGCGAGGAGCACAGCAGGCGATGAGCGAGGGCGAGTCCGGGCAGGACGCCGGTGCGCCGCAGGAAGCGCCGAAGCAGGACCCGCGGTCCGGCGTCTCGCGGCGCGGGCTGCTCGCGCGCGTGGGCGCCGCGGCGCTCATCGGCGCCGGGACCGGTCTGGGTGCGGGCGAGGTGCTGTCGCCACGCGCGGACACCGCCGCCGACACCGGGACGCCGCCGCGGCTGCGGATGTCCGGCGCGCACGCCCCCGACGGCGGTCCCGGCCGCCTCCAGACCGGGATCACCGGCACGCCGCCGGCCTTCGCGCACGTGCTCGCGCTCGACCTGGCGGGCTCGGGCGGCGAGGGCGGCTCCTCGGCCGCCGACACCCGCGAGCGGGCGGCGGAGGTGCTGCGCGCCTGGACCGCGGCCGCCGACCGGCTGCACGAGGAAGGTCCGGCCGCCGCGCTGCCCGGTGCCCCCTCGGCCGGTCTGCTGCCGGCGTCGCTGGGCGTGACCGCGGGCCTCGGCGCGTCCCTGCTCGCGGCCGCCGGCCTGCAGGACGCCCGGCCCGAGGCGATGGCCGAGCTGCCGTCGTTCTCCACCGACGCGCTGCGCGAGGAGTGGTGCGGCGGCGACCTGCTGCTGCAGGTCGGCGCGGAGGACCCGGTGGTGGCCGCCGCGGCCGTGCAGCACCTGCTGGGCCGGGCGGGCGGACGCGTGCGCGTGCGCTGGTCGGTGCGCGGGTTCCGGCGCACCGCCGCAGCCGCCGAGGACCCAGGCGCCACGCCCCGCAACCTGATGGGCCAGATCGACGGGACCAACAACCCCGCGCCGGAAAGCCCGCTGCTCCAGCGGACCGTGCAGGTGGGCCGGGGCGTCGGGCCCGAGTGGATGGCGGGCGGCAGCTACCTGGTCGTCCGCCGCATCCGGATGCTGCTGGACGACTGGTTCGGCGAGGACGTCGGCCACCGCGAGCGCGTGATCGGCCGCGACCTGCCTACCGGCGCACCGCTCGGGCAACAGCGCGCCGGAGCCGAGGTGGACCTCACCGCCAGGGACGCCGAGGGCCGGCCCCGCATCCCCGAGCACGCCCACATCCGGCTGGCCAGTCCGCAGAACAACCTGGGCGCCCGCATGCTGCGCCGCGGCTACAGCTTCGACGAGGGCTGGCGCGGCGACGGCACCCGCGACGCGGGCCTGCTGTTCATGGCCTGGCAGGCCGACCCGGCCCGCGGTTTCGCGGCGGTCCAGCGGAACCTGGCCGACGCGGGCGACGCGCTCAACGAGTACACCCGCCACGAGGGCAGCGCCCTGTTCGCCGTGCCCCCGGCGGCGCGCAACGGCGGCTACCTCGGCCAGGACCTGCTGGAGGCGTAGGCGCGCGCCGGGGACCGCGCAGCTCGGAGCGTGGCCGACGCCGGGCGCGCGCCGAGGCCCCCCGGCGCGCTGCACGCGCCCCGTCCGAGGGCGGGAGCCGGCATCACGCCCGGCCGGCGTCGCGCCGCCCGAGCCCGCCGCGCACGGGCGCGGCCTCCCCCGATCCAGGGAAGACGCGCTCTTACACACGCTCGGCCGAACCCGGGCAACCCCCAGCCATCGGGCGCCGCCGCCGAAGGCGGCCCCCGACCCGCCACCCAGCCGCCTCCCGACCCGAACCGGTCGAGAAGACCGCCACACGAGACCGCATCGCGCCCGTCACCCCCGGCCCCCCAGAACCCGGAAACGCCCATCGACGGGCAGCCGCCCCGCCGCCCGCGGGCGGCGGGCTCGGATGGTTTCGTGCGTTCCTCCCGCGTGGGGTCGCCTGCCCCCGGCCCCGCGCCGACAGAGCGGGGCCGGGCCGGCGTCAGTCTCCGATGCGGGGGAACGGTTCGGTGGAGAAGACGACCTCGACGGGGACCTCGAAGTACCTGGCGATGCGCAGCGCCAGGTGCAGGCTGGGGTTGTACTCCCCGCGCTCCAGGTAGCCCACGGTCTGGTAGTGCACACCGAGTGCGTCGGCGAGCCGGCGCCGCGAGACGCCGCGTTCGGCGCGCAGGACGGCGATGCGGTTGTGGATGCGCTCGGGCTCGGCCCCTCCCCCGCCGGCGCGCCCTCCGCCACCGCTGCGCCGGCCGGCGCGGCCGCCGGCGGGCTCGTCTGCAGGGGCCTTCTCCGCGGCCCGATCCTCCGCCGCCCCCGGCACCGCAGACTCCTCGGTGCCGCGCACCTCAGCCACGCTGCATCGCCCTTCGGCGGCCGGCTTCGACGCGGGCGCCGGACTGGCGCCGGGCCATGCGGCGCAGGACGGGCACGGCCACCAGGAACCCCGCGACCGCCCACGCGGCGAGCACCAGGGCGGCCTGGTCCAGGCGCCAGGACTGGACGATCTCCACGACCAGCATCGAGTCCGGCAAGAACGCCGAGCGCATGCCGAGCGCGATCCAGTACAGGGGCAGGGCCTGGGCGATCCACTGCATCCACTCGGGCAGGGAGCCGGCCTGGTAGAACACGCCGGAGATGCCCATCACCGCCATGAACGGGAGCATGAGCACCGACATCACCGCCCGCGGACTGGTGATGAGCGAGCCCGCGACCGCACCCAGCGGAGCCGTCGCGAGCAGCCCCAGGACCGTGACCCAGGCGACCGTCGCCCAGCCGACCGGGCCGCCCATGGTGAAGCCGTCCAGGAGCAGCGTCGCCAGGACGACCAGCACGGCGACGAGCGAAGCGGTGACCAGCACGATGTGCACCGCCTTGCCCACCAGGTAGCCGACCATCCCCTTGGGCACGGCCTTGGCCCGCAGCAGCGTGCCGTCCTCGCGCTCGGTCGCCAGCAGCGAGGCGACGGTCAGCACCCCGCTGATGCTCACGGTGAGGCCCATCAAGCCCGGCATCCACATGTTGGCGATGGGCACGTCGGTGCCGGCGACGTGCCGGCCGCGCATCATCAGCGACACCGCCACGAAGACGACGATCATGCCGAAGTGGCTGAGCAGGTCGTCCTTGCTGGTCATCGAGTGGCGGAACTCGGTCACGCCGCGGGCGAGCCCGGCGCGCAGGGCGGTCAGGGCGGGGGTGTTCATCGGACCTCCTCCGCGAACGCCGAGGCGGCCGCGCGGGCGTCGCCGGTCTCGTGCCGGTGTACCAGGGTCATGTAGGCGTCCTCCAGGCTGGCGCGGCGGACTTCGATTCCGGCGACCTCGTCGCCGGAATCGGCCAGCAGTCCGCGCAGGAAAGCGGTGGCGTCGGGGGTGGAGTGCACGAACCGCTGCCCGCCGCGGGTCCACTTGACCTCCGCGTCGGCGGGCACCTGGGCGGCGAGCTGGTCGGCGGTCCCCTGGGCCACCACCCGGCCGCCGGCCAGGATGAGGATGCGGTCGGCCAGCTTCTCGGCTTCGTCGAGGTCGTGGGTGGTCAGCAGGACCGTGGTGTCCTCGTCGGCCAGTCCGTGGACGAGGTCGTGGAAGTCGCGGCGGGCCTCGGGGTCGAACCCGGCGGTGGGCTCGTCCAGGAACAGCACCTCGGGGCGGCCGACGATGCCGATGGCGACGTCGAGGCGGCGCCGCTGGCCGCCGGAGAGCGTGTTGATCCTGCGGCGCGCGCAGTCGGTCAGCCCGACGGTCTCCAGCAGCTCGTCAACGGGGCGCGGCCGGACCCGGCCGGGCTCGGAGTAGGGGGCGTAGAAGCGGGCGACGTGCGCGAGCAGTTCGTCGACCCGCCAGCGGCCGTGGTCGCGCCAGGACTGCATGACCACGCCCAGCCGGGCGCGCCAGCGCTCGTCGCCGGTAGCGGGGTCGGCGCCGAGCACGGCGACCTCGCCGGCCGAGCGCGCCCGGAATCCCTCCAGGATCTCCACCGTGGTGGTCTTGCCCGCGCCGTTGGGCCCCAGCACCACGACGACCTCGCCGCGGCGGGCGCGCAGGTCCACACCGCAGAGCACGTCGTGGTCGCCGTAGCGCATCCGCAGTCCCGACACCTCGATGGCGGCGGCGCCGCCAGGGGCGCCGGACGGCGCCTCGGCGCGCGTGTCCTCGTCCACCATGGCCATATAACTCCTATCTCCCATATATCGACGACTACTGTTTATAGCACTCCTACTACGTAATTGCCAAGGTGTACGAGAACCTGCAAGTGAGGGGTTCTCCGGCGGCAGACGAGGCGCACGCGCACCGCCGAGACGGCGGCGCGCTTGCCGGGGCCGTGCTGCTCGGCCATCATCGCCGCAGCGAGACCGCCCCCAGCCCGCCGCCGCAAGGAGACCCCCGATGCCGACGCGTCGCGGAGCGCCGGGCGGCCCGTCCGCTTCAGCCCTGCCCGCGGCGAACGCAGACCAGCCGAGCCCGGCGCCGCCGGGGTTCTGCCGACCCACCCGGCGGTCAGGGACCGACTCCCAGAAGAAAGGTGAGGACGCATGGACTTCGCCGCGCTCGACGCCTTCCAGCGCGACCCCTACCCCCACTACGCCAGGGCCCGCCGAGAGCCCGGGCTCACCTTCGTCCCCGAGCTGGACGCGTGGCTGGTGGCGCGCTTCGCCGACGTCCGCGAGGCGCTGGCCCGCCCCGACGACTTCTCCTCGGCGGGAGCGCTGCGCCCCGACGCCGTCCCCGGGCCCGAGGCGCGGGCGGCTTTGGCCGAGGGCGCCGGAGCCGGCGGCGTGGTCCTCTCCTCCGACGGACCGGCGCACCGCCGCTACCGCGCGCCGCACACGCGCGGCCTCTCGGCGGCCCGCGTCGACGCGGCAGAGGAGTTCATCCGCGAGCGCACCGCCCGTCTCGTGGACGGCCTCGCCGCCGACGGGGGCGCCGACCTGGTGGAGCGGCTCGCACGACGGCTGCCCGGCGAGGTGATCGGGCACCTGATGGGCCTGGACCCCGGCGACGTCCCGGCGGTCGTGCGCGGCGGCTACCTCGCGACCGACCTGGCGTTTCGCCCTTTGGACACCGGCGGCCAGGTCGCGGCCGCGGAGGAGATCGCACGGCTGCAGCGCCGGATGGAGGATTACGTGCGCAGCCGCCACGCCGAGCCCCGCGACGACCTCATCACGGCCTTCGTCCGGGCGCTGGCTCCCGGTGCGCAGGAGCTCACCCGCGAGCAGAGCGGCGAGTGCGTCTCGTCGCTGCAGAACCTGCTGCTGGCCGGGCACCTGACCACCAGTGCGCTGATGGCCTCGATGCTGCTGCACCTGCTGCGCCGGCGCGAGCAGTGGGAGGCGCTGTGCGAGGACCCCGGGCTGATCCCCGACGCGGTCGAGGAGTGCGCCCGCTTCGACTCCCCCATCCAGGGGTTCCGCCGCCGAGCCGTGCGCGAGACGGTCCTGGGCGGTACGGCGCTGCCGGAGGGCGCCGTCCTGTTCGTCTCCTTCGGTGCGGCCAACCGCGACCCCGCGCAGTTCGCCCGGCCCGACCGCCTCGACATCACCCGGCGCCCGCAGCGCCACCTGGGGTTCGGGCACGGCGTCCACGCCTGCCCGGGCGCGCGCCTGGCCCGCGCGCAGCTGAGCGCGGTCCTGCGCGAGCTGACCCGGCGGCTGCCCGGGGCGCGGCTCGATCCCCACGCGCGGATCAGCATGCTGCCCACCATGATCCACCGCTCCCCCGAGCGCCTGGACGTGCGGTGGTGAGCGGAGCGCCCGGCGCATGAGGGCCGGGCGTTGCGGAGGACGGCCGCGATCGTCGCCGCACGTGCCCGGCACCCCGGAAACCGCGTGGGCGCGCATGCTGAACCGGTCGCGGCGGCGCACGACCCGCGCGGCGCGGTGCGTCAGCGCGCCGCCGGCGCCACCGGGCGCGGCCCCGGCGTCCGCTTGCCCGATCCGGGCGCGCGTAAGCACGACGGCGGCGCCCCCGCGAGCGCCTCGCCACCCGTGCGCGACCCGCAACCGGGACCGCCCGCCGGGCGACCGCCGATCGGCGGCGGTACCTCAGGCCGACGCCGCGTCGCCGTAGCGGGACCGGGCGCGCTCGCGGGCGCGGGCGGCGTCCTCCTCGCGCGAGCGCGGCGGTGCGGTGGTGGTCAGCGACCCCAGCAGCTCGCCGGTGGCGGCGGCCACCGCCTCGACGGCGCGGTCGAACGCCGCGCGGTTGGCGGCCGAGGGGTGCGTACTGCCGCTGATCTTGCGGACGTACTGCAGCGCGGCCTCGCGGACCTCGTCCTCGGTGGCGGGCGGTTCGTAGTTGTACAGGCGGTGGATGTTGCGGCACATGCCTCCACGCTACGCCGCGCCGCCGACATTCGCCGCTTGTGGCGAGGCGGCCGCTCCGGCGCGCCCGCCTCGCCGCGACGGGGTGCCGGAGCAGGTCAGGCCGCCTGCGGCGCCACCCGCTCGGCCAGGTCGTCCCGGCGGGCGACGCGCACCAGGCCCGCGCAGAGGGAGGCCAGTTCGTCGCCGCCGACCAGCTCGGCCAGCGCGCCGCCGTCGTCGGGCAGACCGACGCGGGCGGCGCCCTTGCGGACGAGCTTGTCGACGTAGGGCCGCAGCCACGGCCACACGTGCTGCACCTCGCGGCAGAAGATGTCGGAGCCCGTGGGCCCCACCCCCTTGAACTCCTGCAGCGCCTTGGCCAGGCGGGTGCGGCTGCCCTCCGCCTCCTCGGCGATCCGGCGCAGGTCGCCGCCGTAGCGCTCACGTGCGAGTTCGGCGCAGTCGCCCAGCCTGGTCGCGGTGCTCTCGTCGTAGCGGACGTAGCTGCCGCGCCCCAGCGCGTCCACGCGCTGCTGCCAGGTGAGCCGGGCCATGCCGTCGGGCGTGGTGCCGCCCGCCTCGTTCAGCTCCCGCGCGGCGGCCGCGGCGATGTCGGCCGAAATGCGCGCCGAGGCCAGGTTGGCCAGTACCAGCAGCTGCCACAGCGGCGCCGGCCGGTCCGCCAGGCGGATACCGGCCTCGCGGGCCATCGTGCCCCCGGCCTCGCTGATCACCTGTCGTGCGATGTCCTTCTCGCGTTTGGCGGCCATGGCGGCCTCCTCCTTGACGTCGGTGCCCTGCGGCCTCCGGCGGCCCGGCCGGGCGGCGCCGGATCGCTCAGTTGCCCACGGTGAAGCGCTCGTCGGGGTGCCGGGGCGACTCGATCTCGTCGACGAGCGCCACGGCGTAGTCCTCGGCGCTGATGCGGCTGGTGCCCTGGGCGTCGGCGACCAGCCGGTGGGTGTCGGTGCGGTAGCCGCCGGTGCGCTCGCCCGGCTCGACGACCGCCGGCGGACTGATGTTGGTCCAGCCGACGTCGGTGACGCCGCGCAGGAACTCCAGGGCCTCGCCGTGGGCGTGCATGGTCGCCAGGACGTCCTCGGGCAGCCCGGGGGTGTCCCACACCCGCTTGCCCGGGGCGGCCTCCAGGCTTCCCGCGCCGCCGACCATGATGAACCGGGGCCGGTCCTCCAGATTGCGCAGCGCCTCGACGATCGTGCGGGCCGCGGGCTCGACGACGCTGCGGTGGCCGTCGCCGCCCACGGCGCTGACCAGGACGTCCTGGCCGCGCGCCGCCGCGGTCACGTCGCCCGGGTCGAGCACGTCGGCGGTCGCGACGGCGAGCCGCTCGCCCTTGTGCGGCAGGCGCGTGCGGTCGCGTGCCAGCGCGGTGACCCCGTGGCCGCGTGCGAGGGCCTCGTCGACCACGCGGGATCCGATCATCCCGCTCGCTCCGAAAACGGCGATGTTGGCCATGGCGGGCCTGCCTTTCGTCGTCGGCGCCCGCGGCGGGGCCCGGCGCGGACGCGGACCGGGCGCCGCGCCGGGCCCCTGCGCGTGCGGGCGGAACTCCCTCGTCGTTGCTCGCGCGGTTCCGCTACCCAGCACCGTCGCCGGTAGCCGTCCGGACCGCGGAGGCCGCACCGGCCGCGGCTACCCTCCCCCGGCCCGGCCCAGACCTGTTCGCGGCGGCCCGATCCGGCCGGTGCGGCACCGTCCTGGCGCGGGCCCGGCGGGAAGGACGACTGCGCGAAACCCCGACAGGACGGAAAGGGCGGACGATGGTCCAGATCATCGGTGCGGGGCTGCCCCGCACCGGAACCAGCTCGATGAAGGCGGCGCTGGAGCAGCTCGGCTACGGTCCCTGCTACCACATGTTCGAGCTGCTCTCCCATCCCGGGCACCTCTCCCGGTGGCAGCACGCGCTCGAGGCCGAGCCGGTCGACTGGGACTCCGTCGTGCGGGGGTACCGGGCGGGCGTGGACTGGCCGTTCTCCCACTTCTGGCGCGAGCTCGCGGCGGCCTACCCCCGGGCGAAGGTGGTGCTGACCGACCGCGACCCGCGCCGCTGGTACGCGAGCATGTCCGCGACGATCTTCCGGATGGCCGAGGGGATGCTCGCGGGGACCTCCGCCGGCCCGCGGGAGGCGGAGCTCTTTGAGATCCTGCACCCGATTTGGAGCTCGCTCTTCGGCGAGGCGGCCGGCGTCCCCGGTCGGGAGCAGGCGCTCGCGGCGTTCGAGCGGCACCGCGCCGAGGTCGTCGAGGCGGTGCCCGCCGAGCGGCTGCTGGTCTACCGCCTCGGCCAGGGCTGGGGTCCGCTGTGCGGGTTCCTGGGCGCCGACGAGCCCTCCACCCCGTTCCCGCACCTCAACGAGACCGAGGTGATGCACCGGGTGATGGGCGAGGTCCGGGCGGGCGGGGACGTGGCGCCGCCCTTCGGCTGAGGGCGGCGCACGGGCCCGCAGTCCCCGGCTCGGCGGGACCGGGCGCTCAGTCCAGGTGCGCGCGGATCCGGCGGACGTGCTCGGGTGTGGTGCGGCAGCACCCGCCGATCAGCCGCGCGCCGGCGCGCCGCCATTCCCGGGCCGCCGCGCCGAACGCCGCGGGGGCGCGGGCGCCGCGCCAGGTGCGGGCGCCGGCATCCCAGATCTCGCCGGAGTTGGGGTAGGCGACCGCGGGCACGCCCCGGACCCCGCTGACCAGCTCGGGGATGTGGCGCGGCGCGGTGCAGTTGGCGCCGACGGCCACCACCTGGTCGTGTCCGGCCAGCAGGGCGGCGCATTCGGCCAGCGGCGTGCCGTCGCTGATGCGCTCGCCGTCGCGGCAGCTGAAGCTGAACCACGCGCGCACACCGGGGGTCTCCGCCAGCAGCCGGACGAGGGCCTGCGCCTCGGTGCAGGAGGGCAGGGTCTCGCAGGCGAGCAGGTCGGCGCCGCTTTCGGCGAGCAGGTGCCAGCGTTCGCGGTGCCAGTCGGCCAGCGCGTCGGCGGTGCCCGCCCGCGGGCCGTAGTCGCCGGTGTACTCCGATCCGTCGGCACGGGCGGCGCCGTAGGGCCCGACGGAGGCCGCGACGATCCCGCCTCCGGCCTCGTCGCGGGCCTGGGCGGCCACCTCCACCGAGCGGGCGATCAGGGCGCGGGCCTCGCCGCGGCTCAGCCCGCGGGCGGTGAACCCGGGGACCGAGGCCTGGTAGGACGCGGTGATGGCGACGTCGGCTCCGGCCGCGAAGAAGTCGCGGTGGGCGCGGCGGAGGACGGCGGGGTCGTCGTGCAGCAGCCGCGCCGACCACAGCTCGTCGCGCAGGTCGCAGCCGAGGTCCTCCAGCCGCGTGGCCAGTCCGCCGTCGAGCACGAGCGTCCGCTCGCCGGGCAGGGCGTCCATACCGCCAGCGTATGCGGCGTCGAGCGGTCCGGCCGCGGCCAACCGGTCCTCCGCGGTCGGACCGTCCACGGGCGCCCGCGCCGCCGCTCAGCCGGCGTCCGCGCCCCACTGGGGCCGGTGCAGGCCGTGCAGGCCGGCGTAGTCGGCCCGTCGCGGCGGCGACCAGCCGTCGAGCAGCTCCTCCGGCGGGCGCAGCACCTCCACGGCCAGCGGGCGGCACACCTGGAGCGGGTCGCCGGCGTTCGGGCCCCACAGGTCCACCGACAGGTCGCCGCCGGGGCAGGTCGACAGCGCCATCAGCAGGTCGGTCTCGGCGAAGAACGCGATGTGGTCGCCCGCCCGCGCGGGGCTGGCCTTCATGAAGTACCGGTCCTCGTCGTTGAGCCCGGTGCACTGGAAGACGTTGAGGACGTCGTGCACGTCGAACTCGGTGAGCCCGTAGGGCATGACCGCGCGGGTGAGGTTGGAGTGGCAGTGGAAGTCGAAGTCCCCGCCGGTGAGCATCCGGTTGACGTAGGGGTCGCAGCGGGTGCCCAGCAGGTCGTGGACGCGGCCGCCGTCGGCGTCGGTGCCGTGGTCGGCGAGGGTGTCGGCGGTGACGGTGGCCAGCGGCCGCAGGAAGGGCAGCGTGGACCACAGGCGGTCGTAGGTGGTGATGTGGGCGGCCTGCAGCTGCCGGGTGCGCGAGGCCCACAGGCGCTCGCGGGGGTCGTGCCGGTTCCAGATGTTCAGATCGCCCACCTGGGGGCCTTCAGGGGTGCTGATCCGGCACAGGTGGCCGGCGGGCACCTCCCAGGCGCGGCCGGAGCGGATGGGCAGGGTGAACGACTCCGCGGTCGCGCACTCGGCGGCGGCCAACCGCGCGTAGAAGGCGCGGTCCACGTCGAGGGCCCCTCCGGGGCCGGACCCCTGGTAGGCGGCGGGCGGTGATGCCATCGTCGTTCTCCCTTCGGATCGGCCCGGTTCCGGACGCCGTGCGCTGCGACCAGCGGTTACCATGCGGCGGCATAGCGTATACCGCCGAGCAGGTGGGCGCGGAAGCCCGGGTCGTCGTAGGCGGACGCGGGGTGGCCCAGGGCCGTGTAGAAGGAGCGCCCCGCGCCGACGCCGCGGCACCAGGCGACGGGGTGGCCCGGGCCCATGCCCCCGCCCTGGTAGCTGGCCTCGTCGACGGCGAGCAGGACCCGCACGTCCGCGCGCGGGTCGCGGTCGAAGTCGTACCACTCGTCGGTGAGCGTCCAGGTCGCGCCCAGGTGGGCGGTGGCGGGGTGGTCGCCGTCCTCGACGCGCACCCGCGCGGGCTGGACCTCGGGGTGGCGGGTGAAGCGGGCGCCGACGAGCTCGGCGTAGAAAGGCCAGTCGCGCTCGGCGGTGGAGGCCGCGTGGACGCCGCAGAAGCCGCCGCCGGAGCAGACGTAGTCGGCCAGTGCGGCCCGTCCGGTCTCGTCCAGGACGCCGCCGGAGGGGCTGAGGAACACCACGGCGCTGTAGCCGTGCAACCGGTGGCAGGCGGCGGGGTCCTCGGAGGCGTCGACCGCGAATCCGCGGCTCCGGCCGAGCTCCTCGACCGCGCGGATTCCGGCCGGTATGGAGTCGTGGCGGTATCCGGCGGTGCGGCTGAACACGAGTACTCGTTCCATGTGTCCACACGCTACTCGCGGGCGGTCACGGCCCCGCGGGGCGGGCACGCGGCGCCCGGCGGCGCCGTTGCGGGGCGGGGCGGGGCGTGGTGCACTCGGGGGTGCGCGGCAAAGGCCGCGGTGCGTGGCGGATCCGGGGAGGCGCCGTGCTGGTCGCTCAGGCGGGATGGGTGCGCAGCCGCCGCTCGTCGGCGGTGGGCAACTGCGTGGAGGCGGCGTTCACCGGGGACTCGGTGCGGGTGCGGGACTCGGCGACGCCGGATCCGCCGCAGCTGGAGTTCGCGCCCGGCGCATGGGCGGAGTTCGTGCGCTGGAGCGCCGCCGCCGCGCCGGTCGAGGGCGGCTGAGCGGGCTCTGGGCGGCGCCGGTTCAGCCCTGCGCGCCGCCGGCGGCGCGGGCGCCGTCGAACAGGGCGCGCATCTCGGCGAGCTCGGGGTGGTCGGCGCCGAGCCGGTGCTCGCTGCGGCGCAGCGCGTCGGCGAAGCCCTCCTCGGCGGGCCCGGCCTCGCCCCGCTCCATCCGGCTGACGGCGAGGTAGAGCCGCGCGAGGGTGACGGCGGGCTCCTCGGTCCCCTCTTGCGCACCGGACTCGGCGATGACGCGCCGGAGGCCCTCTTCGGCCGCGGCGTGCCGGCCCTGGCGCAGCCGTGCGTAGCAGAGGTTGACGCGCGCGAACAGCACGCCCGGAGAAGCGGCGGCCCGGTCGCTCGCGCGGTGGGCGAGCACGGTCTCCAGCTCGGCCGCGGCGGTCTCCCAATCGTGCCTGCGCAGGGCGACGGTGGCGAGCTGGTGGCGCTCCTCGTCGGTATCCGGCGCGTCGGGGCCCAGCGCGCGGGTGCGGGCGGCGAGCAGGTCGCGGAACAGGCTGTCGGCCTCGTCGAGGCGGCCGAGGGCGATGAGGGCGTCGCCGCGGTGGTGCAGGGCCCGCAGGCCGACCGGGTGGTCGGCCCCGAGGGCGCCGGCGGCGCGCCGGGCGAGTCCGGCCAGCTCCGCCGCAGCGCCGGAGGCGTCGCCCCGCTGGAGGCGCCGGCGGGCGATGCCGACCTCGGCGCCGATGGTGTCGGGGTGGTCCGGGCCCAGGGCGGCCGAGCACACCTCGACCAGGGCGCGGTGGGCGGCCCGCTCCATCGCGGGGTCGCGGTCGCGCTGGTGGTCGAGGAGGAGTGCGACCGTGCGGGCGACGGGCGCGGCGCGGTCGCCGAGCCCCTCGCGGATGGTCTCGCCGATCAGCGGGTGGATGCGCAGGGCGCGCTCGCCGCCGACGGACGTCAGGGCCGCCAGGCCGTGGACGGCCAGCGCGTTGAGCGCGGCGGCCAGCGCGGTCTCGTCGAGGTGTTCGTTGTACGGCTCGCCGCCGCTGCCCCAGTCGCCACCGCGCAGCAGGGACAGGGGCAGGCGCCGCAGCGGGACCTCCAGGCCGTCGGCGCCCAGGACGGACAGCAGCCGCAGCAGACCAGTGGCGTGCGGCGCGGTGTCCAGCAGCTCCATGGAGGCCTCCCAGACGCCGGCGAGTGTGCTGCGGCGGGGCCGGCGGCCCGGGTGGGTGAGGGGGCGCGAGAGGCGGTCCACGCGCAGCACCGAGGCCGAGAGGTGTTCCCCCAGCGCGCCGAGGTCGGCGAAGAGTGCGGGGTGGGAGGCCGCGGCGCCGCCGGCCAGGGTGAGGGCCAGGGGGATGCCGCCGAGGCGGTCGGCGAGGCCGCGGGCGCCCGCGGCGCCGACCGGGCCGGCCCGGTCGGCCAGCACGGCGGCGGCGTCGTCCGGTGCGAGCTCGCCGACCTCGCGGATCAGGGCGGGCTCCCACAGGGCGGGGTCGCCGATGCGGGTGGTGACGACGACGCCTCCGCGGGGGCTGGTGCGCAGCCAGCCCAGGCCCTCGCCGGGCCGGTGGTCGGGGTCGAGTTCGTCGGGGCGGTCGGCGTTGTCCAGCACGAGCAGCCAGGGCCGCGGCGCGGCGTCCAGGTGCCGCCAGGCCCAGCGGGCGGCGCGCCGCGGCGAGGACGCGAGCCGGTCGGCCTCGGCGCGGGAGCCGCCGGCCTCGACGGCCGCCTCCAGCAGGGCGGGGGCGACGGTGCCCGCCCGGACCCAGAACACGTCGCGGCCGCGGTCGGCGGCGCGCCGGGCGAGAGCGGCGGCGACGGCGGACTTGCCGATACCGCCCGGCCCGGTGAGCACGGCAGGGCGGTCCGCGCCTTCGGCCGCGGCGGTTTCGAGCTCGGCGAGCAGGTCGTCGCGCCCGCGCAGGGGCTCGGGCGGGCGGGGGGCGTCGAGGCTGACGTCGGGGGGCGCTTCAGCGGGAGCGGGCGGGTGCAGGTGGATCCCGCCGTGGATGTCGCGGGCCTGCAGCAGGGTGCCGTGCACGGCTGCGACCGCTGCCGTGTTGTGCTGCGGCTGCCGGGGCGCGGGGGTCTCGGGCGTGGGTTCGGGCACCGGGCGGCGCCTCAGGCGGTGCGGTCGGCGGCGCCGGGGCCGGCGGCGGGCCCGTCTCCGGTGCCGGCGAGGTGGGTGACCAGGGCGTCGGCGACCAGCCGGGTGACGGCGGCCATGTCGACGGCGTCGGGGTCCAGCAGCCACTGGACCTGGAGGCCGTCCATGACCGCGAGGATCGCCGCGGCGGCCTCGCGGGTGGGGCGGGCGGCCTCGGGCACGCCGTCGGCGGCGGGGACGGCGGCGCCGGGGTCCAGCCGGTCCACGACGGCCGCTTCGACGTCGGCGCGCAGCTCGGCGTAGCGGTGGCGGAACCAGTCCTGGGCGGGATGGCCCTCGGTGACGCTCTCGGCGGAGAGGACGGCGTAGAGCCGGGTCGTGCCGGGCCGGGCGGCGTTGCGCTCGGCGGTGTCGACCAGGTGGTCCAGGAACCGCCGGCCCTTGGGCGGCGGGTCGGCGCTGTCGCGCAGTTCCAGCACGGCGGTGAGCAGGTCGGTCTTGGACCCGAAGTGGTGCAGCACCCCGGCGGGCGTGATGCCCAGCGTGGCGGCGATGTCGGCGAGCGAGGCGTTGTGGAAGCCCTGCGAGGCGAAGACGTCGGCGGCGGCCCGCAGGATCTCCTCGCGCCGGTTGACCCGCTTGCCCGGCGTGTTGCCCGGCGTGGCCGCCGGGGTCTGCTGCGCCGGCTCGCTCATGCTGCTCAACTCCTGGTCTTCGCACGCGGGGGACCTGCTGGGGCGGCCCGAGCGGGTGGAGGGCCCGGGTTCACGCTATCCGAGTGTTTCACGGGAGTCTTGCTTAATGAATGTTCAGTAAGTAAGGTCCGGGCGGTAGAGACGTACATCACAAGGCAAGGACACATGGACCACGACCTGCTCGCCCGCGTGGCCGCGCTCAGCCTCCAGGACAAGGTCGCCCTTCTGACGGGCCGCACCGCATGGGTCCTGCACGGCGCCCCGGCGGCCGGCCTGCTGCCCGTCACCCTCTCCGACGGGCCCGCGGGCGTGCGGGGCGGCGAACGCACCGAGGCCGACCACTCCGCGAGCCTGCCCAGCCCCACCGGGATCGCCGCGGCCTGGGACGAGGACCTGATGGAGCGGGTGGGCCGGTTCTTCGCCGCCGAGGCGCGGCGCCAGGGGGTGGACGCGGTCCTGGCGCCCGTGGTCAACCTCCAGCGCTCCCCCGCAGGCGGCCGCCACTTCGAGTGCTTCTCCGAGGACCCGCTGCTGACCGGGCGCATGGGCGCCGCCTTCGTCCGCGCGCTGCAGGGCGAGGGCGTGGGCGCGTGCGTGAAGCAATTCATCGGCAACGAGACCGAGTACCGGCGCACCTCCTACCTCGCCCGCCTCGACGAGCGCACCCTGCGCGAGGTCTACCTGCCGCCGTTCGAGGACGCGGTGTGCGGGGCCGGCGCGTGGATGGTGATGGCGGCCTACAACGGCGCCGACGACGGCACCGAGGCCGCGCCGATGACCGCACACCGCCGCCTGCTCACCGGGCTGCTCAAGGGCGAGCTGGGTTTCGACGGGGTCGTGGTCAGCGACTGGTCGGCCGCCACGACCACCGCCGAGTCCGCCGCGGCGGGGCTCGACCTGGTGATGCCCGGGCCGCTGGGGCCCTGGCGCGACGCGCTCGTCGCGGCCGTGCGCGCGGGCGAGGTCGCCGAGTCGTCCCGAGGTGATGCGGTTCAGCGCCGACGGGCGCATCGTGCAGAGGACCACGCGCCAGAAGCTGGAGTCCACCCGCGGCCAGTGGGTCTTCGACGGCGACCAGTACGTGATCTTCAACCTGGCGCTGGGCGGAGCCTATCCGGCGGGCCACAACCAGGTCGAGGAGCCCTACTGGGGGCTGCCGCAGTCCAGCGTAGACCGCATCGCCCAGGGCGGCGTGCGCGCCGAGGTCGACTGGGTCGAGGTGGAGCAGAAGACCTGAGGCGGCGCCGAGGACGGCATCGGCACCGTGGCCGGGGCGGGTTCCCGCGGGGGCCCGCCCCGGCTGCGTGTCGCCGCGGCCTACTCCCCGGAGCCGTCGAGGGTGTCCAACCAGGCGCGCACGGACGCGTTGTGCTCGCCGAGGCGGGGCGGCGGGCGGTAGTCGGGCGGTGTTTCGGAGGCGGGGTCGCCGGCGTCGGCGAAGCGCACGGCGGACCCCGGCAGTTCGATGGAACCCAGCACCGGGTGCTCCACCTCGGCCACCAGGCCCTGGGAGCGCACCTGGTCCCACTCGTAGACCTGGTCGAGGGTGCGCACGGCGCCGCAGGGGATGCCGATGGCGCCGATGCGCCCCAGCCAGGTGTCGCGGGGGGCGGTGGCGAGCACGGCCTCGACGGCCTCGTTGAGCTGCGGGCGGTTGGCGACCCGGGAGGCGTTGTCGGCGAAGCGGGGGTCGGCGGCGTCGATACCCAGCAGCCCGGCGAACTTCGACCACTGGCCCTGGCTGGCGACCGCGACCTGCAGCATGCCGTCGGCGCAGGTGTAGGCGCCGTAGGGGGCGATCGAGGGGTGGTGGTTGCCGATCGCCCGGGGCACCTCCCCGCCCACGGTCCAGCGGGTGCCCTGGAAGGCGTGCACGCCCACGATGGAGGACAGCAGCGAGGTGCGCACCACGCGGCCGCGGCCGGTGCGCTCGCGCTCGTAGAGGGCGCTGAGCACGCCGTAGGCGCCGTTCATCCCGGCCAGGAGGTCGCCGATGGGCACGCCCACCTTGGTGGGCTCCTCGGGCCCGGGGCCGGTGAGGCTCATCAGCCCGGCCTCGCCCTGGGCGATCTGGTCGTAGCCGGCGCGCCCGCCTTCAGGCCCGTCGTGGCCGAAGCCGCTGATGGAGCACAGCACCAGGCGCGGGTTGAGCTCGGCCAGGCGCTCGGCGGAGAACCCGAGGCGGTCGAGCACGCCGGGGCGGAAGTTCTCCACGAGCACGTCGGCGGCGCGCACCAGGCGGGTGAGCACCGAGGCGCCGTCCTCGGACTTCAGGTCCAGCTCGACCGACTCCTTGTTGCGGTTGCAGGAGAGGAAGTAGGTGCTGATCCGCTCGTCCTCGGGCCCGGCGAAGGGAGGCCCCCAGCCGCGGGTGTCGTCGCCGGTCGCGGGCTGCTCGACCTTGATCACGCGCGCGCCGAGGTCGCCCAGCAGCATGGCGGCGTGCGGCCCGGCCAGGGCCCGCGACAGGTCGACCACCACGATTCCGCTCAATGGCCCCTGGGATGTGCTCACTCGCTCCGCCACAGGACGGGCCCCCTTCGACTGCTCCGCGCCGGTCGCGCCGCCGCGTGGTGTCCGGTGTTGTCTGGTCATTGTGCCGACGCGCTGTGCGCGTGATCACAGCGGGGCCCCCGGCGAGGCGCCGGGCCGACCGGGCGCGGCTCAGCCGGGCAGGCCCAGGCGGCGGTAGCGGGCGTGGCGGCACGCCAGGCGCCGGTCGGGGTCGGCGCGCAGCAGTGCGGCGAGCTCGTGGCGCAGCGCGGCGCCCATCCGGGCGCAGAACGCCGCGGGTTCGTCGGCGGCGTCGGGGCGCTCGGCCACGATGCGGTCGACGATGCCGTTCGCGCGCAGCCGCGCCGTGCTCACCCCCTGCCGTTCGGCGAGTTCGGGGGCGCGATCGGTGGTGCGGTGCACGATGGCGCTCGCGCCCTCCGGCGGCAGCGGCGACAGCCAGGCGTGCTGCGCGCCGACGACGCGGTCGGCCGGTACCAGGGCCAGCGCCCCTCCCCCGGTGCCCTGGCCCATGAGCACGGCCAGGGTGGGCGCGCGCAGGGTGACCAGCTCCGCCAGGCAGCGGGAGATCTGCCCGGCCAGGCCCTGCTCCTCGGCCTCGCGGGAGAGCGCGGCGCCGGGCGTGTCGATGACGGTGACCAGCGGAAGGTCCAGTTCCTCGGCGATGCGCATGCCGCGGCGGGCCTCGCGCAGCGCGGCCGGGCCGAGGGGGTGGTCGCTGGTCTGCCGGGAGCGGTCCTGGCCCAGCAGGACGCACGGCGCACCGCCGAAGCGGGCCAGGGCCAGCAGCAGGCCGGGGTCGGCCTCGCCCTCGCCGGTGCCCTTGAGGGGGACGACGTCGCCGGCCGCGCGCCGCAGCAGCTCGCGCACGCCGGGGCGGTCGGGGCGCCGGGAGCGGGTGATCGACTCCCAGGCGGGCACCTCGGCGGTCGGCTCCTCGGGGACCGCGGGCTCCTCGGGCAGCGCGCCGGCGCGGGCGAGCAGCACGTTCAGGGTGCGGTCGGCGGTGCCGGGCAGGTCGTCGACGCCGAGCACGGCGTCGACGAGGCCGCGGCGGTGGAGGTTCTCCGCCGACTGCACGCCCTCAGGGAAGGGCCGGTCGTAGAGCTGCTCGTAGACGCGGGGGCCGAGGAAGCCGATCAGCGCGCCCGGTTCGGCGACGGTGACGTGGCCCTGGGAGCCCCAGGAGGCCAGGACGCCGCCCGTGGTGGGGTGGCGCAGGTAGACGAGGAAGGGCAGGCCGGCCGCCTTGTGCGCCGCGACGGCGGCGGAGATCTTTACCATGGTCAGGAACGCGACGGTGCCCTCCTGCATGCGGGTGCCCCCGGAGGCGGGTGCGGCCAGCAGCGGGAGGCGCTCGGCGGTGGCGCGTTCGACCGCCGATGTCAGCCGCTCGGCCGCGGCGACCCCGATCGAGCCGGCGAGGAAGTCGAACTCGCAGGCCACGACGGCGACGCGGCGACCGCGCAGCAGGCCCTCGCCGGTGACTACGGCCTCGTCGCAGCCGCTGCGCTCGCGGGCCCGGGCCAGCTCGGCGGCGTAGCCGGGGTCGGGCGCGACGTCCAGCGGCGGTCCGTCCCAGGAGCGGAACGAGCCGGCGTCCAGTGTCGCCTCCAGCAGCTCGTGCGCGCCGTACCCGCGGCCCATGGCACCTCCGTCGGCAGTCGCGGCCGGTCGCCGCCCCGGCCGCGCACGGCCGGGTGATCGACTCTAGCCGCGGCCCGTCCGAGGCGTCAGCGGCGGGAGGCGGCGCGGCGGCCCCGCACCCCCAATTCCCCTATTGTCCGGTAGGAAAAACGGGGTTAATATCCCACTGAGCCTATAGGGAAAATCTGGTTCCTCACCGGGAAGCGGCACGGCATGCAGACACTCGTCATCTTCGCCCTCGTCGGGCTGCTGGCCCAACTCGTCGACGGCAGCCTGGGGATGGCCTACGGCGTCACCTCCACCACCCTGCTGCTGGCCGCGGGCACCACGCCCGCGGCCGCCTCGGCGACGGTGCACCTGGCCGAGATCGGCACCACCCTGGCCTCGGGCGCCGCGCACTGGCGGCTGGGCAACGTCGACTGGCGGGTGGTCCGGCGCATCGCCCTGCCCGGGGCGATCGGCGCGTTCGCCGGGGCGACCTTCCTCAGCGGGCTGTCCACCGCGGCCGCGGCGCCGCTCATGTCGGTCGTGCTGCTGGTGCTGGGCGCCTATGTGCTCGTGCGATTCACGCTCTGGCCGCTCTCGCGCGCCCGGCTGGGCACGCCGGTCCGACGGCGCCTCCTGGTGCCGCTGGGCCTGGCCGGCGGGTTCCTCGACGCCACCGGCGGTGGCGGCTGGGGGCCGGTGGGCACGCCGGCGCTGCTGGCCGGCGGGCGCATCGAGCCCCGCAAGGTGATCGGCTCGATCGACACCAGCGAGTTCATCGTCGCCCTCGCCGCCAGCGCCGGGTTTCTCGTCGGGCTCGGCGGTGCGGGGATCAACCCCCTCTGGACGGGCGGCCTGCTGATCGGCGGCGTCGTGGCGGCCCCCGTCGCGGCGTGGATCGTGCGGCGGGTGCCGCCGCGGGTGCTCGGCTCGGCGGTAGGCGGCCTCATCGTGCTGACCAACACCCGCAGCCTGCTGGAGGCGGTGTGGCCCGAGGCGGCGCCGGGCGCCCTCACCGCGGTCTACGTCGCACTGGCCGCGGCCTGGGCGGCGGCGGTCGCCTGGTCGGTGCGTGCGCACCTGGCCGAGCGCGCTCCCGAAGGCGCCCCGGCGCCCAGCTCCCCGGCGGACGCCGCCGGCGGGCCCGGCCGCGCCC